>JAUXJP010000159.1 GCA_030624695.1 Candidatus Dadabacteria bacterium
AACAGTTATATTGCGCCTTATTCTCAGGCAAATGTTCATAATCATGATACAACCAGGGAAAGGAAACTGCTCTTAAACAGAAGGGAGATAAATAAACTGATAGGCAAGACCCATCAGAAAGGTTACACGTTGATTCCGACTAAAATATATTTTAAGAACGGAATAGCAAAGCTGGAACTTGGCCTTGCAAAAGGTAAGAAAACGCAGGATAAACGTGAGGATATAAAACGTAAAGAAGCAAAAAGAGAAATGGATAAAGCGATAAAAAGAAATTCAAGGTATTAAAACCAAATATAAGGGGGCGTACCGGCTTCGACGGGAAATGAGATAGCTTATGCTGCATGTCGAGCTTATTAACTCGTAAAACTGATTACGCACAATAAGTGCCGAACCAATTAACGCACTCGCAGCCTAAATAGAGCTGTGACGACTGATGAGACTCTGTCTGTAGGTTTTATTAAGTCGCAATAAATACGGACTGGCCATGAAGTTTTGCCAGGTCGGCGGATTGGCGAGATTTTAGACCAGGCTAGCAGTGTTAGACCTGCCTGTTGGTATTTTCACTGTGAAACTAAATGACAGGATAAACATGTAGAGGCTGAGTAAGGCTCTTTCGCGGACCTGGGTTCGATTCCCAGCGCCTCCACCATTCCTATATATAACTATGAGAATTGACAGCAGAAATCCCGACCATCTGAGGGATGTAAAAATAGAGATAGATGCTAATAAGTATGCCGAAGGGTCTGCTATAATACATATGGGTGATACCAGGGTTTTATGCACTGCTACCATTGAAGATTCAGTACCTCCTTTTCTAAGAGACACCGGGACAGGATGGGTAACAGCCGAGTATTCAATGCTTCCAAGATCAACGAAAGAAAGAATGAGAAGGGACAGTGTAAGGGGCAAGATAGGGGGAAGGTCCCATGAGATTCAGCGTTTAATTGGAAGAGTGCTTAGATCCATAGTAGATTTTAAACTTCTTGGTGAAAAATCAATTGTAATAGACTGCGATGTACTCCAGGCCGATGGCGGAACAAGGACAGCATCTATTACAGGTGCATTTGTTGCACTTAAACTGGCAATTAATAAGCAGATAAACGAAGGTCTTATTGAGAATGACCCTTTGCTTGATTATGTGGCTGCAGTAAGTGTCGGGGTTGTAAAAGGAGAGCTACTGCTTGACCTTAACTATGAAGAAGATTCAAGTGCCGATGTTGATATGAATATAGCTATGACAGGTTCAGGCAAATTTGTAGAACTGCAGGGAACAGCAGAAGAAAACCCATTTGATAAGAATGAACTTCAGGGCCTAATTAATTTAGCTGAGAAAGGAATAAGAGAACTTATTACAGTTCAGTCCAAAATTTTTAATTAATAGTAATATGGATTTTAAAGATATTATAATAGCAACAAAAAACCGCGGAAAAGTAGAAGAGTTTAATCTGTTGTTTAAGGACTACTTTGAAAATATTTATTCCTTGCTTGATTTTGATTCAACTCCCGGGATTGTTGAAGACCAGCCCACTTTTGCAGGAAATGCATTAAAAAAGGCTGAAATTATTGGAAAATACTTTAATAAGGTAACTCTTTCTGATGATTCAGGACTAGTTGTTGAGGCATTAAATGGTGCACCCGGTACTTATTCTGCTAGGTATGCGGGTGAAAATGCTACAGATGATGATAATTTGGAAAAACTTCTGGGTGAAATGAAAGCCGTTACAAACAGGAGAGCAAAGTTTGTATGTGCTTTGGCACTTGTGTTTCCGGAAGGGAAGAAGGAAGTCTTTGAAGGTGAATGTGAGGGGTTAATAACAGAATTTAAAAGAGGGACTAACGGTTTTGGTTATGATCCGGTATTCTATATATCCCGATATGAAAAAACCATGGCTGAACTTGACCCAAATTTGAAGAATATAATTAGCCACAGGTCAGATGCTGTAAAGAAACTGATTATTTTTTTGAAAAATTGCTAATAATTAATCATTAATCAGTGTTCCTATTGTAAGAAATTGCAGATTTAAATATATTATTGAAAGTTAGTTTGAAAATAGATTTTAAATGAATAAGACCAAGTATATTTTTGTAACAGGCGGTGTAATGTCTTCCCTTGGAAAAGGTATTGCAGCTGCTTCAATTGGCACGTTATTAGAGTGCCGCGGCCTAACTGTCACCCTTCAAAAACTTGACCCATATATAAATATCGACCCGGGAACAATGAATCCCTTTGAACATGGCGAGGTATATGTCACGGATGATGGCGCAGAGACTGACCTTGATCTCGGGCATTACCAGAGATTTACGAATTCTTTACTTTCCAGGAAAAACAACCTTACTACAGGCCAAGTTTACAATACTGTTATTTCAAAAGAAAGAGAAGGTGAGTTTCTTGGTAAGACAGTTCAGGTAATACCGCATATAACAGATGAAATAAAGAAGAATATTTTAGCACTTGAAGAAGGTAATGATGTTGTAATAGTAGAAATTGGGGGCACGGTAGGTGATATAGAAAGCCTTCCTTTTCTCGAAGCAGTGAGACAGTTAAGAACTGATCTTGGAAGAGAAAATACTCTTTTTGTTCATCTTACATATGTTCCGTATATAGCCGCTGCAGGTGAACTTAAAACAAAACCCACCCAGCATAGCGTAAAAGACCTGCTACAGATAGGGATTCAGCCTGATATTTTATTATGCCGTACTGACAGGTTTCTTTCTGATGAAATTAAAAAGAAGATTGCACTATTTTGTAACTTGAGATTTGAAGCAGTCATAACTGCAAAAGATGTTGATAATATTTATGAAATTCCACTTGTACTTTTCCAGGAAAAACTGGACCAGATTATCATCGAAAGCCTAAAAATGTGGACCAGGAAACCGGACATTTCAAATTGGGAAAAGGTGGTTGCAAAGATTGGGAAGATTGATGATGAAGTGACTATAGCGGTTGTGGGTAAATATGTAGCTCACAAGGATGCTTATAAAAGTCTCCATGAAGCCCTTGAACATGGTGGACTTTACAACAATTCAACAGTAAATATTAAATATGTAGATTCCGAAGATATTGAAGAAAAAGGAGCAAGAGAATTTCTAAGCAATGTTGATGGTGTACTTGTACCCGGTGGATTTGGAAGCAGGGGCTTTGAAGGAAAAATTCAGGCAGTAGAATTTGCAAGGGTAAATAAAATTCCGTTTTTTGGAATTTGTCTTGGAATGCAAATGGCTGTGATTGAGTTTTCAAGAAATGTATGCGACATTAAAAGTGCAAATACCAGCGAAATAGATAATGGAATAAAGGACCCCGTAATTCATCTTATGGAATCGCAAAAAAATGTAAATGGCCTGGGTGGTACTATGAGGCTTGGTGCATACCCATGTAAATTAAAAAAGGGAAGTCTGGCGTATAAAGCTTATGATATGAATAAAATATCGGAAAGGCACCGTCACAGGTTTGAATTTAATAATGATTACAGGGAAAAACTCGAAAGCAAAGGAATGGTTTTATGCGGAGTGTCTCCCGATAATCATTTGGTTGAGATTGTAGAATTAAAAGACCACCCCTGGTTTTTAGGATGCCAGTTTCATCCGGAATTTAAATCAACACCATTAAAACCACACCCCTTGTTCAGGGAATTCGTAAAAAGCTCCCTAAGCCATAAAAATTCTGCTTCAAACAATTGATATCAATATGACTATTAGCTTCGGTATTGGC
>JAUXJP010000117.1 GCA_030624695.1 Candidatus Dadabacteria bacterium
GGGCCCGAAGAATGCAACAGTAGCTATCAATAGCGGGAGTGTAACAATTGCACCCAGTAAATTAATAACAGCAAACTTTGCTATCTTGTCTAACTGCTGATCACTTAAATCCATTAGTGATGCCCTCCATGTCCTGTCTTGCCGTCAAAAAACGGGTCGCCGTAAGGAATAATAGGATACTTGTTTATAAAAAGCAAAAAGGTCGCAAGAAATGTACCTAGAAAACCAAGTGTTACCAAAATATATTTAATGCTGAAGCTTAGCTGGTCGGTTAATGAAGGAACAACCAGCAGGAATTTATCCATAAACAGGCCGGTAAATGACACCGCTGCAATGAAAACTAGTATAGGTGTTACAATTTTATTGGTCCTCGGTATAAAGGCTACAAACGGAAAAATAAAACAGCATGTAAGAACTGCCCATGAAAATGTTTTAAATGGTTCATCAACTACCCTCTTGATAACAAATCCTGTCTCTTCGGGCATATTGGCATACCAGATAGGCAGAAACTGTGAAAACATAAGATAGACCCAGAAAAGTGAAAAACCCTGGAGGATCTTTCCCATATCCCAGTAATGATACTGGCCAAGATAATCATCCAGCCCTATATACCTCTTAAGAACTACCGAGAGGATTATTGTTGCACCAATAGCTGCAATCAGGCTACCCATAAAATAGAACGGGCCGAACAGTGTACTGAACCAGTGCGGGTTAAGAGACATCATAAAGTCCCAGGCAAAAAAGCTGAATGTTATTGCATAAAATATTACTATAGCAGGTGCCAGTGTTCTTAGTCTTGGAAAGTATCCGTTATCTTTTTTTGTGTTATCGTTGCCAACTAAATCCTGGTTCAGAGAAATTCTTACATATGCGTAGCTCAGTACAATCAAAATGGCAAACAAAATGATGTTCCTTGCCTGGACAAACGTCATATTGAGCCAGATATCTTTTGGATGATGGTATTGCTCGGTTGCGTATGGAAGAACATAGTCCTTACCCAAAAAGACAAGAACCAGTAACAGTATAAATCCAACCGGCACGAATGCCCCGAATCCTTCACTAATTCTTAGAAAACTCCTTCCCCATCTTGCATCCGTAATCCTTAAAATACAGGAGAATACGATTCCGCCCTGGGCAACACCTGTCCAGAATAAAAAGTTAACAAGAAAAATCAACCATATATCTTTTGCATTTTCGCCACTGGCATTTAAGGCAAATGTGCCGAAGCCGACAATAGCAATTCCAAGGAACAGGTAAATCACCCATTTTGGGACCTGATTCCTCTTTGCTAAAATTTCATCTCTTATACCAGTATCCATTCTATCTTCTGTTCTCCTCTATTGAACCAGCTACTGATTATTCTGTAATTTTCTGACGTAATTTACTATGTCCCATGCACCCTTATCATCTATGCTTTCCCTGTAACTGGGCATCATTACCTTGCCGCCGTACCTAATATATGCATAAATAAATCCGTCTGTCCTGCCGGCAACTCCTGCTGTTTTCAGATTTACGGGATAGAAACCTTTTCCTGTCTTTACTATTATGCCGTCTCCCATTCCTTCAGGGCCGTGGCAAACTGTACAGTAAAACTGGAAAAGCTCTTCTCCGTTTCTAACTGATTCAGGACTTGCGGGTACCGGGTTTACTGTTATTGCTTCGACTTCTTCCCTTGGCTCAGGGTGGGAAGTATTACCTTCGGTAGTGACCGAATTGTCCGGATATATCATCGGCTGTTCATAGGGCTGAATTGAAGGCTGGATCCACATATCATAGTTCCATGGAAAAGCACTAACATTGTTGCTGTATGATAAAAGTAATAAAAATGATATGACTGATAGGATCGATATTTTCTTCAAAATAATATAACCTCCAAACCACAGTTAACCGTCAATACTGTCAACTTTAACTTCTTCTGCTCCTGTCGAATTTAATATATCCTGTACACTACTAATATTTTCTGTTGGACAAACCACCATCACGCCATACTTGTCATCAGAGAACCTCTTGTCATACATTGACACAGGGGCCCTGTTTCTTAAAAAGCCATTAACAAGCAGGCCCGCCAGGGTAAAAATTGCACCGAAAAGAATAGTTAATTCGAATACAATTATCATAAATGGCGGAATTGAAACTATTGGCTTTGCACTGACCGAAATAGGCCAGGCAGATGATGTTAATACTGTAATTGCAAATCCGCTGGCAGCTCCGAATAGTCCTCCGAAAAGGGTGAAAAACCTTATCGGGCTTGGCGGAAGATCAATTTCTTCTTCGATTTCATGTAACGGGACCGGGGAAAACACCCTCAGGTTTTCATAACCGTTGGTTTTGAGTTTTCTTACTGCATCCAGCACAGAATCAGCATATGAATATATTCCTAAAACGCCTTGATTTAAGCTCATTACTTATCACCCCTTCTGGGTACGGGAAGTATTTCTTTAATTTCTGAAATAGATACTGCTGGCAGTGTTTTAAGGAATATGAGGAAGAACATAAAGAACCATGCAAAACTTCCTACAGTAATTCCTGCTTCTACCCATGAGATCTTGTAGATACCAAAGGCGGCCGGATCAAAATCCCTTGAAAGCGAAATTACGATAATGTTAAACCTTTCAAACCACATACCGATATTTATAAATAATGAAATTATGAACAGTAATTTCAGATTTCTTCTTACTTTACTAAACCAGAGAGGTATTGGTATAACAACGTTACAAATAACCATTATCCAGTAAAAAAGTGCATATTCTCCGGTTACCCTGTACATAAACTGCTGCCACTCAAACGGGCTACTGCTGTACCAGGCCATAAAAAACTCTACTCCGTATGCATAACCGACGATACCGGATGTAAACATTATCAGCTTTGCCATACCGTCGTAGTTATCGAGTGTTATATATTCTTCAAGATGAAAAATCTTTCTTATTGGAATAGTAAGAGAGATCACCAGGCCGAGTCCCGAAAAGATCGCACCGGCCACAAAGTACGGGGCGAAAATGGTCGTATGCCATCCAGGCACATTACCCATCGCAAAGTCCCATGACACAACAGAATGTACAGAAAGTACAAGCGGTGTGGCAAGGGCCGCAAAGTAAAGATAGGCCCGTCCGTAATGTAACCATTCCCAGTTGGAACCTTTCCATCCGAATGACAGTATCGAGTACATTAATTTTCTTGGTTTATCTGTTACCCTATCCCTGATTGCCGCAATGTCGGGAATCATACCAATTAAAAAGAAAAGTGAACTTACGGTAAGGTATGTGCTTACAGCAAATACGTCCCATATAAGTGGTGATTTGAAATTGATCCATAACTCTCTTTGGTTTGGATAAGGGAAGAGCCAGTAAAAGTTCCACGGCCTCCCAAGGTGCATAATAGGAAAAAGTCCGGCTGTAAGTACCGCAAATACGGTCATCGCCTCTGCTATCCTGTAAATCGACATCCTGAACCGTGCTCTGAATAAATATAAAATTGCTGAAATTAATGTTCCCGAGTGAGCGATACCTACCCAGAATACAAAGTTGGTAATGTATGTACCCCAGAAAACAGGGTGCCTGTAACCTGCTACTCCTAAACCAACATAAACCTGGTATATAAAACAGATTAAACCAATCCCTACAAAGGATAATGAAATCATGAACAGCGTCCACCACTTTACGGTAGGCTTATCAAGCATTCTAACTATGTCTGTAGTAACTCTGGAGTATGTCAAATTAGTATCTTGACTCATTAGGCGTTATCCCACTTTACTTTTTTCAGGTATGTAATTCCTGGTCTCGTATTGATTACTTCAAAAACTTTGTAGCCTCTTTTGTCATGTGAAAGTTTTGCAACCTGGCTTGTTGAGTCCTTAAGGTCACCGAACACTATCGCGTCTGTCGGGCAGGCCTGCTGACATGCTGTCAGGATGTCCCCGTCATGAACTATACCGTCGCCATCTTTGGCAATATCTTCTCCGTACTTAATCCTCTGTACACAGAAAGTACATTTTTCCATAATACCTTTTGTCCTGACTGTCACATCGGGGTTAAGCTGCCAGTTTAGGGGTTCGGGGAATTTGTATGTATACCAGTTAAATTTTCTTACTTTATATGTACAGTTGTTTGAACAGTACCTGGTGCCGACACACCTGTTGTAAATCATCCCGTTAAGGCCTTCGGGATTGTGGTAAGTTGCAAATACGGGGCATACCGGCTCACAAGGTGCATTACCGCAATGCTGGCACATCATTGGTAAAAACCTTGTATCCATTTTGCCGTTTTCGTCTTTATCAAAATATCTTTCTATCCTGATCCACGACATGTCACGTCTTTTTGCAACCTGGGCTTTACCTACAAAAGGAATATTGTTCTCTGCATAACATGCTGTTACACATGCCCCGCAGCCGGTGCATTTGTTGAGGTCAACGTTCATGGCCCATCTGTGATTTGGATAAACTCTTTCAGGATAAAAATCAGGCACATCATGATGCTCATTATGATGATCGTCAGGGTGGTTTAACTGATCCAGTGTTACAGCCTGTGCTACCTGTCTTTCGTACTGCTCTCTTGTGTACTGA
>JAUXJP010000167.1 GCA_030624695.1 Candidatus Dadabacteria bacterium
TACTTGATTTGATACTCGAGCTTAGGGACAGAACAGGGATGGCAGTGATTCTTATCACTCATGATCTTGGAATTGTCTCGGAAATTGCGGATGAAGTATATGTCCTTTATGCAGGAAAAGTAGTGGAGAAAGGTACCAGGGATTCAATCTTCAACAGTCCTTCTCATCCTTATACTATAGGCCTTATAAATTCAGTACCTTCCTTAGTTGAAAAATCGGAACTGTTAAAATCAATTGCCGGGAACATCCCTTCGCCTAAAAACTTTCCATCTGCATGCAGGTTTCAGGACAGGTGTGAATACGTGTTTGAAATGTGCAGGGAAAAGGAACCCGGTTTAGAAAAAATTGAAGAAGAACACTATTCTGCATGTTACAAATCAGGAGAACTTTTTAATAGCTGATATGAACCTCTTAGAGATAAAAAAATTAAAAAAATATTTTCCAATAAAAAGCGGCGTCTTTTCAAGAACTGTAAACCAAATAAAAGCCGTAGACGAGGTTGACCTTAACATAGGGAAAGGTACCACTCTCGGTTTGGTCGGTGAAAGCGGATGTGGAAAATCTACACTCGGTAAAACCATAATTAAACTTCTTAATCCAACGGAAGGGCAAATAATATTTGAAAACACCGATATTACCGATTTTGACACCTCTACAATAAGGCCTCTCAGAAAAAACATGCAGATGATATTTCAAAACCCTTACGGCTCTCTTAACCCAAGAATGAATGTAGAAAGTCTAGTAACCGAGGGGATGGAAATTCATAATCTTCATAACAAGGGTGAGAGGCGTGATGTAGCTATAGACCTGCTGGAAAAAGTCGGGCTCCCTAAATATTCGCTTAATCAATATCCTCATGAATTCAGCGGCGGACAGAGGCAAAGAATTGCTATTGCCAGGGCGCTTGCCGTAAAACCTTCATTTATAGTTTGTGATGAACCTGTTTCGGCTCTCGACGTATCAATTCAGGCACAGATTGTAAATCTCCTGCTATCACTACAGAATGAATTTAACCTTACTTATCTTTTTATTTCGCATGACCTCAGGGTCGTAAAACATATAAGTAATATAGTAGCGGTTATGTATCTTGGGAAAATTGTTGAAATTGCTACAAGTGATGAGATATATAAAAATCCACTTCACCCGTATACAAAAATACTTATTTCAGCCATTCCGGATATCAAAAAAGAAAAGGTAAACAGGAAGATCGTAATTTCAGGGGATGTTCCGAATCCCATAGATCCACCAAGCGGATGCAGCTTTCATCCAAGGTGCCCAATAGCAGAAGAAAAATGTAGAATTACCACACCGGAATTAACTAATAAAGGGAGTAACCACAGGGCTGCTTGTCATTTAGTTTAAAACCCTTGCATTTACCTTAACATATATTATATTAAGTCAGCTAAAATTGTTGTATCGGATATTAGGCGATGTTATTTAATGTTGACGATATAACTGGGGATGGGTTTCAGATAAAAACCCGTAAACAATCAGACTGGGTCACCAATATACCTGAACTGGTTGATGAACTCAGTGATCTTGGTCTTGCAAAAGATATAGATTTTGATCTGACTGTAACAAGAATAATAAGAGAAGTCAGTGTAAACGGACTAATTAATTTTGGTATCAGGGCAAGATGTGCCAGATGCCTTTCAGAAGTTGAGATAGATTTAAAATCTGATGTGAGCCTCATTTTATCACCTAGGGATGAATCTTTTGCCGAGAGTGGGGAAGGGGATTTGGATCATGATTTTTATGAAGGAGATACGGTAGATATATCAGGATATTTAAGGGAATTAATTGCAATAACTATCCCTATTAATGTTATCTGCGGTAATGAATGCAAAGGACTTTGTTCTAATTGTGGAATAAATTTAAATAATGCTAGTTGTAATTGTGAAAAAAATCTTAAAAAATCTGCATTTGCAGTATTAAAAGATATTAAGTTATGATTACCTAGCTCGGGAGATTGAAAATGGCAGTTCCTAAAAGAAAAACATCAAGATCGAAATCAAGAAAGAGAAGGACCCACTATACTGCAGCAATGCCCGCTCTTTCTTTATGCCCAAACTGCGGTGAGCATAAACCACCGCATAGAGCATGTCAGAGCTGCGGATTTTATAAGGGTAGAACACATATTAAAGAGCAAGAGATAGAAGAAGTAACAGAGGAAGAGTAAGTTTACTTATAATAATGATTGCTTTTGTATTTCCAGGCCAGGGATCACAAACAATTGGTATGGGATTGGAGTTTTATAATGAATTTCCCATTGCCAGGCAAACCTTTGAAGAAGCCAGTGATACTCTGAAATTCGATTTAGCCAAACTTTGCTTTGAGGGTGACCTGGAAGAGTTAAGCCTTACTGCAAATGCTCAGCCGGCACTGTTAACTACCAGTATTGCAGCACTAAGGGTATTGGAACAGGAAACGGATCTTTCCCCAAGTTTTGTTGCTGGGCATAGCCTTGGCGAGTATTCAGCAATTGTAAGTTCAGGAGCTTTAAACTTTAAAGACGCTGTTCATACAGTTAGAAAAAGAGGAGAGTTTATGCAAAGTGCGGTCCCGGTCGGTATAGGTTCCATGGCAGCTGTTATGGGTCTCTCTAAAGAACAGATTATGAAAATATGTGAAGAAAATTCTGATGATGAAAATGTTGTCAGCCCGGCAAACTTTAATTCCCCTCAGCAGATTGTAATTTCAGGACATAAAGCAGCCGTAGAAAAAGTATCATTATTATTAAAGGAAGAAGGTGCTAAAAGGGTAGTCCCTTTAACTGTAAGTGCCCCGTTTCACTGCAGTCTCATGAATAAAGCTGCAGAGGAACTAAAAGAAGTATTAGATAGTATAAATAAATCCGAAATAAATGTACCGGTGGTTTCAAATGTTGATGCAGAATCAAACAGCGACCACAACGCAATCACCGATTTATTGTTCCGCCAGGTTGTAATGCCGGTAAGATGGTATGAATCCGTTGAATATATGAAGAATCAGAATATAAACAGGTTTATAGAGATTGGACCCGGTAACGTTTTAACAGGACTGATTAGAAGAACCGTAAATGATGTCGAATTAAATAACCTTGAAAATTTGGATCATTTAAATCATATTAATGAAAATGAAAATAGATCTTAATAATAAAATTGCATTAGTAACCGGAGCTTCCAGAGGAATTGGAAAACAAGTTGCAAAGGACCTGGCATCCTATGGAGCTACAGTGGTTGCCAATTATCCACACCCGAAAGATTCTGCAGAACAGACCGTAGAGGAAATAGAAAAAGCCGGCGGTACTGCAATTATGTCAGAATTTGATGTCTCAAAATATGATGTTGTCCAGGAAGGGATTGGCTCAATTATAGATAAATATGGCGGAATTGATATATTGATTAACAATGCCGGCATTACAAAGGACAGACTATTCCTGAGAATGAAGGAAGAAGACTGGGATGTTGTATTTGCCGTCAACATGAAGGGTGTATTTAACTGCACAAAGGCGGTTATCAGAAGTATGTTAAAAAAAAGATTTGGCCGTATAGTAAATATTGCATCAGTTGTTGGTGAAATGGGGAATGCAGGACAGCTCA
>JAUXJP010000209.1 GCA_030624695.1 Candidatus Dadabacteria bacterium
ATCACAGTTAAAAAAACTACAGGACAACCTCGGTGACTTTAATGATTTTTATGTCCAGCAAATAAAACTGAGAGAAATACTTGGACAATATAGTTCTAAAAACACTGATTTTATAAATATTTCTATGTCAATTGGCGGTCTTATGGCAATACTCAGTAATAAGCAGCTTGAAGAAAGGAATGAGTTTAAAAATATATTCCATGAATTTGCAAAGAAAAGCAGCCGGGAATTTTATAGAAAGCTTTTTGTCGGTAAAAAATGAAAACTATAGCAATATACAGCATAAAAGGTGGAGTTGGTAAAACTGCTGCGGCCGTTAACCTTGCATATTGTGCAGCCAAAAGCGGTAATTTTACATTAATTTGTGATCTTGACCCTCAGGCCGCTTCAACCTTCTATTTTCGTATTAAAGCATCAAAAAATTTCAATGCCGGTAAATTTATCAAGGGCGGAAAAAATATCGATAAAAACATCAAGGGCACTGATTTTCTAAACCTTGACCTACTCCCCTCGAAACTATCCTACCGAAATTTTGACCTTGCACTTGACGCCTTAAAAAATTCTACTAAAAAGCTGAAAGCTATATTTAAGGAAATAGAAGATGATTATGACTATCTTTTTCTTGACTGCCCCCCCGGAATATCCCTGATATCTGAAAATGTATTTAATGCTTCAGACATAATTCTTGTACCTCTTATTCCAACTACACTTTCAGTAAGGACATATATAAAGCTTCTTAAATTTTTTAAAAAGAAGAAAATGAATAATTCAAAGATTTATCCTTTCTTTTCAATGGTTGAAAAAAGGAAATCCCTGCATATAGATACAATTAACAGAATAGGTAAAAAGAAAAATAATTTTCTTACGACTCAGATACCCTATAGGTCAGACATTGAAAAAATGGGTATTGAAAAACGCCCTGTTCCGGAATATGCAGAAAATTCTCCCGCGTCTGAATCATATTTTTCTTTATGGGAAGAAATTAATAGCCTGTAATACTATTAAAAATGGCCCGTGAAATAGAAAGAAAATTCCTAGTAAAGAAGCTCCCGGCTATTCCGGAAAATATAGATAATCATGTAATTCAGCAGGGTTATATTTTTATTTCTGAAAAAATGGAAATAAGAATCCGCAAGATAGGCGGTATCTATTTTCAGACTATAAAGACCGGCGAAGGATTAAGCAGGGGTGAGTATGAAATTGAACTGTCCTCGGATCAGTTTGATCTGCTCTGGCCTCTAACCGAGGGTAAAAGAGTGGAAAAAACAAGATTTAAAATAGAATATGCAAATCTTTTAATAGAACTTGATATATATAGTGGAAATCTTGAAGGGCTTTATACCGCAGAGGTGGAGTTCCCTTCCGAAATGAAAAGTAAAAACTTTACTCCTCCCGAATGGTTCGGGGATGAAATTACATTAGACAGTAGGTATAAAAACAAAAACCTGGCATTATTGAGAATCCCCCCTTCTTAAAATTTTTGTAACCAGAACAAAATCTCCTTGAACCTTATTAGCTGCATATGCAACTATAATAAATAATACAACAATATGGTTGCAATTGCAACATTAATGTTTATAATAAAATTATGGCAAATTTAAAACTAACTACAGACGAAACAAAAGCATGGATGGGATTGATAAAAGCCCAGCAGCATCTGACTGGCAAGGTGGAAGAAAAGCTTAAAAAGAACGGACTTCCCCCCTACTCATGGTACGACGTACTTTTGGAACTCGATAAAGCCCCTGAGGGAAGTCTAAGGCTTAATGAACTGGGTAAAAAGGTGCTGTTAAACAAATATAATGTTACAAGGCTCATTGACCGTCTTGAAAAAGAAGGGCTGGCAAGCAGGAACGCCTGCCCGGTTGACGGAAGAGGCAAAGTTGCCTGCATTACAGGCAAGGGCAGAATGCTGAGGCAAAAAATGTGGCCGGTTTACTATAATGTTATAAAAGAGCATTTCCTCTCCCAATTCAACGCTGGTCAATTGGGACAATTTATTGAATGCATTGACCGTATTAATTCACAGTTTAAAAACTAATTGACGTGATTGATGCTCGGTTTCTCTGGGCTTATTATTTTAATTGGGAAACTGTGAGGCCATTTTTGAACAACTAACAGCACCGCCTTCTTTTCTGCACTGGTAAGTATCCCCGAGGCACAGTCCGGTCCAGGTCATATCACCGTTTGCAAGTTCCTGGTGTTCTACTATCTCAATTCGTGAAGGATCACATGGCATCTGCCCGGCGGAATCCTCCTGCAGTACGGATATAACCTTTGGGTTTGCACAGCTCAATACAAAAAGACTGCAAATAAATAAAGTACTTAAAATTCTCATTACTGCCCCCTTTTCAACTATGTAAGTGGTTTTTACTGTATATAAAGTATATTTTAAAAAGCTTTTTTCAATTCTATATACAAAAGGATTAGTATTTGGGGTCATACTCGACTGGATAATATGGAACAATATTCCCGGAATTTCAACATTTATTGGAGCAATCCTTGTGATTACCGGAGGCGTAATAACCTTTTATTTTGGTTTGCATCTTGTGAAGAAAAACTAGTTTAAATCTCCGTCTTTGTAATATTTAGTACCTTTTCCTGTTAATTCAAGGGCAAGGCCGTCTTCCGTTATCTGGTAAAGCCAGACTCCCGGGGATACAGAAAGAGCACCTGCGAATGCAGCCCCTTCATCATTGAGTTTTGCTGCGGCTGTGCCCTGGCCACTTAGTTCCCAGCCTGAATTAGTGAAGTCATTCAGATCAGAAGCATTTTCAAATACCCATACCTGTTTGAACTTTTTTACTCCGAAACCAAGGCCGGCCTGAAGCTCTACCATTTTCATGTAAGTTTTCTTATTTGTTTTATTATTAACTGCCACGCCGCTTCCTTTGCCGCCACCTGCAAGGAATATCTTCATACCAAAATTGCTGAATACTGCATACCCGGGAGCATATTGAACATGTTTCTTTGCATTTTTTTCTTTTGAATATAGAAATTGAAGAGTTTCCGATTTCATTTTAAGTATATCGGCCCTTTTTTCTTCTA
>JAUXJP010000079.1 GCA_030624695.1 Candidatus Dadabacteria bacterium
ACCGGCTTATCCTGCCAACGACGGAAAACAGACACCTTACCGAAATCATCCGGTGTTTATTGCCCAGCATGCCACAGCAACCTGCTGCAGGGGTTGTATTGAAAAATGGCATAATTTCAAAAAAGGACTGGAACTGGATACGGACCAGAAGGAACGTATTTTAAAAGTTATTAAAAAGTGGCTCGAACTGCAGGTAGCCAGGGGTTAAAGCTATTTAATTACCTGTTCGTTTGTCACTTCAAAGGTTGTTACCTCTCCCTCACCTTCGATTAATTCTGCAATATTATTTACAAATTCCCCAAAGTAGTGCTTCTGGAAATGTTCATCAAGGTCTTCCTGGCTTTCCCACTTCTCGTAGAACGTAAATAGTGCGGGATTATAAGGGTTTTGAAGAAGTTCGTAATGGATACACCCGTCTTCGCTCCGGGATGGTTCGAGCATTCCCTCCGACATGTTAATAAACTCTTCAATGTATTCGGGATTTAGTTTAAATTTGGCTATTAGTATCAGCATCAGACTCTCCTTATAATTATTTGCCCTTAATTTTATTTTAATTTTCTGATATTGTATACGGATTAATCTTTAATTCCATTGACATGCAAGAGCAAATATTACAGACATTAAACCTTCTTAGCGGATATATTTGGGGTATACCGTTGATTGTACTCCTGCTTGGTACGGGCATATACCTGACCTTTATTTTAAGGGGCCTTCAGTTTACCACACTTATACCTGCCCTTTATCTTGCACTAATCAAAAGAAATGACCCCAAAGAAACAGAAGGGGATATCTCACATTTCCAGGCACTTATGACTGCACTTGCAGCTACTGTGGGTGTTGGTAATATTGCCGGGGTTGCAACAGCAATAGCTGTTGGAGGGCCCGGTGCAATATTCTGGATGTGGATTACCGGACTCGTGGGCATGGCAACAAAGTATTCTGAAGCAGTGCTTGCTGTAAAATACCGGAAAAGGGACGCAAACGGAGAAATGATCGGCGGGCCTATGCACTATATTTCTGAAGGCCTTGGCCTAAAATGGCTGGGTGTATTTTTCGCCATTTCAGCTGCAATTGCTGCATTTGGAATCGGCAATATGGTCCAGTCCAATTCAGTTGCCGCAGTTTTGACAAATGCCTTTGGAATATCATCATGGGTCACGGGTATTGTAATATGTATTGCCTCCGGACTTGTAATAATCGGCGGTATAAAAAGTATTGCCAAAGTTACATCTTCGGTAGTCCCTTTTATGATTGTTTTTTATGTGTTGGGGGCTTTATATATCCTGATCCAAAATTTTGCCATGGTACCGGAAGCATTCAAATTAATTTTTTATCACGCTTTTAGCCCCGTTGCCGCAACCGGTGGTTTCCTTGGGGCTACTATTTCACAGTCAGTACGTATGGGAGTTGCCAGGGGCATATTTTCAAATGAGTCGGGGCTTGGTAGTTCCCCGATAGCAGCGGCAGCTGCTAAAACTTCTAATCCGGTCAGGCAGGCACTTGTTTCTATGACCCAGACTTTTATTGATACAATAGTGGTCTGTTCATTTACCGGAGTTGTTATAATCTCCACCGGTGTATGGGACAGCGGGAAAACAGGTGTCGAACTTACTGTACTTGCTTTTGAAAAACATATCCCTCTTGGGGCTGAACTCCTTGCGATAAGCCTGGCGTTCTTTGCTTTTTCCACTATTCTTGGCTGGTCGTATTACGGGGAAAAAGCGGTACAGTATCTTTTTAAGGAAAAAGCCATAATGCCCTACAGGGCGATATTTACGCTATTTGTATTCATTGGGGCTGTTGCAAAACTCGAGCTTGTATGGACGTTTGCCGACATTATGAACGGCCTGATGGCATTTCCCAACCTTGTTGGCCTTATCGGTTTATCCAATGTTGTATTGCTTGAGACAAAAAAATACATAAAAAACGAAATAAATTAATAATAACCGCTTGATATTACACCCTTTTTTGCTGTAATATATTGTGTAGGGTTCGAGCGGGCTGGAATTTTTGCATATAGTAACTTAATTACTGAACTTAAGAATCTTTAATAATTAAAAATAATCGTAATAGCTATGTATAGAGGTATATAATTATGGCCGATGGTTTAGGTGGTGAAAAAACTATTGATAAAATAAACGAAAATCCTTCCAATTTGGTTCGGGATGAATTAGACCTGTTTGATAAAGATGTAAAAAAGTACAGGTCCGGGCAGATTGGGGATATAAAATTCCAGAAAATCAGGCTTCAGCTGGGCGTATATGCGCAGAGGCAGGAAGGCGTGCAGATGCAGAGGATCAAGATTCCATACGGTGGGATCAACTCTGAACAGATGAGAAGGCTCTCCGATATCGCGGATAAATATGCAAGCGGCTTTTTTCATCTCACTACACGCCAGGACGTGCAGCTTTATTATCTCAAACTCGAAGAAGTCCCCGATATGATGAGAGAGCTGGCAGATGTCGGAATAACGACCAGGGAAGCATGCGGAAATACAGTAAGGAATGTAACAGCTTCACCAATTACCGGGGCTTCGCCTACTGAAACTTTCGATGTTACGCCTTATGCGGAAGCTTTAAAAAACTTTTTACTAAGAAACCCTATTTGCCAGAATATGGGCAGAAAATTTAAAATCTGCTTTGAGAGCAACCAGGATATAGACAATGCAGGAATAATGATTCATGACCTGGGATTCAGGGCAAGAATTAAAGAAACAGACGGTAAAAAGCAAAAAGGTTTTCAGCTATATGTAGGCGGGGGGCTTGGAGCTTCACCATCACTTGGACATCTTTGGAGTGAATTTATACCTGTTGAAGAAATGATTCCACTTTCAACTGCCATAATCAGAGTTTTTGACAGGTACGGCGAAAGAAAAGTGAGAATGAAAGCCCGTATGAAGTTTCTCATAAGGAAACTTGGTATGGACAAATTTAGGGAGCTTGTGGAAGAAGAAAGGTCGAATCTTGAAGTGGACCCGGCCTGGAATGATTTTTTAAACAATATTCCCGATCATGAATCAGCTCCTGATAAAGAATTTAATATAAAACAGGTGCCTGAAGGTACCGAAACAGACCCGGAATTTTTAGACTGGAAAAAGAGTAATGTAAGCCCGGCAGGTGAAGAGGGTTACAATATAGTTAATGTAAGGGTAAGACTTGGAGATGTTCCATCTGATAAAGGAAGAGCATTGGCTGATATAGTAGATGATATGGCTGATGGTTCCCTGCGGGTAACTATTCAGCAGAATTTTGTTGTCAGGTGGGTTCCCGATAATGCTCTTGCTTCTTTTTATACTGAACTTAAAAAAATAGAACTGGCTGATCCCGGGGCTAATAGCTTTAGGGACATTACAGCCTGTCCCGGAGCAGATACATGCCGCCTGGGTATTACTTCTGCAAAGGGACTCGCTACACGCCTTACCGATTTAATGAAAAACGGACTTGGGAAATACAGTGAGTCTGCTAAGGAACTGAGAATAAAAATTTCCGGGTGCCCAAATTCATGCGCCCAGCATGTAACATCGAATATTGGTTTCCAGGGAGCATCCATAACCAAAGACGGCAGATCCGTGCCGGCAGAAATGCTATTTGTCGGTGGAGGCCTTTACGGGGATGAATCCAGGCTTGCAAAACCCATTGGTAAAGTCCCCACCAGGAACGCCCCAAAGGTTGTTGCGAGACTTCTTGAAATATACGAAAAAGAAAAGCAGGGTGATGAGCACTTTGATCTTGTTATGGAAAGATTAGGTGCAAAAGCGATAAAAGAAGAACTAAAGGAATTTAAAAATATACCCGCATATGAAGATGACCCGGATTTTTATACGGACTGGGGCCATGAATCAGAAGAGTTTGGACTACAACAGGGTGTTAAGGGTGAATGTGCAGGTGCCACGGTAGAGGAAAAAATACCTACTTTTGCTGATGCCGAAAAGCGCCTTGAACAGGCACAGGCCCTTTTTATTCACGGTGAACATGAGGCAAGCATAAACGAATCTTTCCTTGCATGTTCTGATAGTGCCCACGTACCTCTTTATACCAAGCTTGTTGACCCGTTTACACCAGAACAGACACTCTGGGAATTTGAGAACCTGGTAGTGAGGACCGGCGAAACTGAAGATAAATGGCTAAACATCCACGATAATTTTATTAGTTACAGGCAGGGTGAGCCAACTGCCGAGGGTGCAATAAAGTTTCTTGAAATTGCAAAAGAATTTCATGCTGATTGCCAAAAAGTTCAGAAGAATTTAACCGAGAATTAAATTAAAAGTTATTTTTAAGTTTGGTTGTTGCTAATCGTAGCTGGCAGGTGGAACACAGATCCTTCCCTTGTCAGCTCTTTTTTGAGAAAATATCGCATACATAACTGATTATACTTTCCAGGGGGGTAGGTTCTTCCTCTTGTTCCAGTGGTTCAAATTCATCTTCATTCACTATCTTTGAAAGGAGTTCTTTTGCATCTTCGAAATAATCTTCGTGTACGAATATGGGTTTACTATTGAAACTTCCCATAGCAACGCCTATATACAATGAACCGAAGTATTCGTTTCTTACGTAATAGGGGAGTTCTGCAAAATCTAGAATGCTTTTTATCACAGCAAGTTCTGATTCATCCTTGGGAATGTAAAGTTTTTTCATTTTAATAATTTCAAAGCATTTTCTTCAATACTAATACGCCTTCTTAGTGTAACCAGATTTAATATACTAAAAACTATTGCTGTAATATAGCAGGAAAAGATTAGAGGTATGACCGCTATTTCGATAATTACTGCTATGTAGTTAGGATGCCTTATATATTTATACGGCCCATTAGTGACAAGGTTTAATTCCGGAACAACGAGTATTCTTGTATTCCAATACTTCCCAAGGCTTGCGATTGCCCAGTACCTGATTAATTGTGTAATTATAAATACAGCAAAAAGAATGACCGAATAGTTGTTTAATTGCCTGTTTAACAACATTTTTTCTGCAAGAAAGGAAATAAAAAATCCTGCATGTAGCAATACAATGTATTTATATCCTTCCCTGTCATATTCAACAGCTCCTTCTTTTCTTACTATTTGCTCGTTTCTTTTAGCAACAAAGAGTTCAATTTGTCTCTGGAAAATAAGAAAAATATAAAAGATTATAAAAAGGTAGTTCATTTTAGAATTTTAACCATTAAGGGTGTAATATGATGTTGAATATATCATAAAATGGTGTATAATGATGTTATGTATAACAGAATACTCAAATTTGATTCAAACAGAAGCTATTTTCTTTTTGGCCCAAGGGGTACAGGTAAAACAACATGGATCAAAGAAAATTTTGATAAGGCCGTTTACATTGATCTTCTTGATTCAAGATATTTTAACCAGCTTATAGGAAATTCCCAAAGATTAAGCAATTTTATTCCTCCGGACAATAAAGAATGGATAGTGATTGATGAAGTTCAGAAAATTCCTGAACTGCTGGACGAAGTTCATCGTTTAATTGAGAGTAAAAATTATAAATTTATATTGACCGGATCGAGTGCAAGGAAACTTAAGAGTAAGGGTGTAAATCTCCTTGCCGGCAGGGCTGTTACTAAAATGATGTTTCCCATGACTTCAGTAGAACTGGGTAATGATTTTGACCTTAATACTGCAATTCAGTATGGAACTCTGCCACAGGTTATTAATGAAGTTAACAAAG
>JAUXJP010000105.1 GCA_030624695.1 Candidatus Dadabacteria bacterium
ATACCGATTATGCATTTACAACATGGATTGATCCGATTTTAGCGATTAAACAGGCAGAAACAATAAAAAATGCACTGGAAAAACTGATGCCGGAATATAAAAATAATTTCCAGGCGAATTTTGACAAATTAAAGGCCGATCTACTTGAAATTAACAGGGAATTATCAGCTATTTTTGAACTGGATTCGGACAAGCTCCTTCTTGCTTCACATCCGGTTTATCAGTATCTAGGTGTAAGATATAATCTGAATATTGTCAGCCTTCACCTTGAACCAGGGAAATTACCCGATAGTAAACAGATATCAGTTTTTGAAAACTTACTAAATAATGAAAAGTACCGGTGGATACTTTGGGAAGCCACCCCTTTAAAGGCATCGGTAAATCTCTTGAAAAATAGTGGCGTAAGCAGCATTGTATTTGATCCATCTGCAAACAGGCCTGAAAATGGTGATTATCTGTCAGTTATGAAATTAAACATTAGCAATATTAGAACTGCTTATCAATAAATTAATTATATGAAAAAATCCATCTTAGCAGGAGTTCTTTTATCTATTATCTTTCAGATATCACAAAATTGCTTTGCGGATATGATCAATCTCACAGGTGCCCAGCTCAGCCCACATGTTGCGGAGTATTACATAGATGAAAACAGGTTAATACTGAAACTTGAAATCGGCGAGATGGACAAGAATTTTTTTAATGATCTGATAAACGGCGATGAAATCAAAAAGAAAGAATTTTTAAGTAAAAGATTGTTTATTAAAGATGAACGGGGAAACATACTTAACGGTAATATAAAATTAATTGAAAACAGGAAAAGAACTGTCCGACCTTCACCTATCAATAACCCCCCCGGTGGCCGGCAACCCAGTGAAAACGTGACTTATGTAGAGATCGAATACCCTTTTACGAAAAACCCCCAAAGCCTTATTTTTAACCCCCCTCTTAATGATAATGGAGCTGCTGCAGTAACCTACGGTTTTATTGTTTATCACGACAATATCCCCGTAATTGATTTTCGTTTTTTACCCTACAATCAAAAGCTAAACCTTGACTGGTCTGACCCATGGTATTCAAAATTTGAAAATAAGAACCTTAAAAGACACCACAGCTCTTCACTCATGTCATTTCTTTATGTCGAACCATACGAAGTACGTCACGAGATACTTGTAAGGTTAAAAGACCTGGAGGAGTGGGTAAACCTGGATATAGAGGGTAAGAAATATTTATCGGTAGATGAACAGGATAAACTATTAACCCGAATATCAGATTTTATTGTAACAAAAAACAAGCTTAGTATTGATGGAGTAGCGCAAAACCCCATAGTTGAAAGAATACAATTTGTAAAAGTTAATTTGCTGGGAATCCAGTATTACAATGCCCCGAAGGAAATTGATACAGTATCGGCAGTTGTAGGAATTATTTTGGTTTATTTAACGAACGGTATGCCCAATAAAGTTACTGTGGAATGGGATATGTTTTCTGACATTACCAATAATATACCAGTTCTGAAATCTGATCCAGCCGGCCCCTTTCCCGATTTCATTACTCCCGAATACAGCACACTCGTCTGGGAAAATTATTTAAAAAATTTCGAACTTCCCCAGGTATCTGCAGTAGTTGTTGAAAAGCCATTATTAAGCAGAAAAATAACATTCTTAATTTCACTTTTATCGTCAATAGTGCTATGTATTTTAATTCTATCTGTACTAAAGTTTAAGCAAGGCAGGTTTCCAGGAAGAAATTACATTTTTAGTATTTTTATTTCTTTGTCATTATTTGTTTTTATTTTATTGAGCTTTCTGGTTCCGAGATATGAGTTCTACCAGGCAGAAAAACATGAAGGTATAGTTTCTTCCCTGCTGAAAAATGTTTACAGGTCATTTGATTTTAAAAACGAAAGTGATATTTACGATAAACTATCAACCAGTATTGACGGAGACCTGCTCAGGCAGATCTATCTCGAAATCAGGAAGAACCTTCAATATGAAAATACCGGAGGTGCAAAGGCCAAAATCCAGGGTATAGAGCTGGAAAACCTTTCATCAAAACAACTCGGAAACGGCAATGGTTATGAATATGACACAAACTGGACCGTTGAGGGCAAGGTTGAGCACTGGGGGCACATTCATAACCGCACAAACAGATACAATGCATTAATCACGGTAAATAATATTGATGGTATTTGGAAAATTACAAAATTCCAGCTTAACGATGAACAAAGGGTAATGCCCCAATGATAATTATCGAAAACGTCAAATTCAGTTATCCGACCAGTAATTTTAATTTTAGTATTAATAAACTTAATATCGCTGATGGAGAAAAAGTTGCTGTAACAGCGCCCAGCGGGTACGGCAAGACAACATTTTTAAACCTGATTTCCTGTATTCTCACACCAAAGGAAGGAAATATTATTATAGAAGATGAGATTGTAAATAATTTTAATGACTCAAAAAAAAGAGCTTTCAGGATCTCAAATATAGGATTTATCTTCCAGGATTTCGAGTTAATAGAATATTTAGATTTGAAAGACAATATAGCACTTTCCTACTTGATTAATCCCGCTTTAAAACTTAATAAGGATATTGAAAAGAAAGTCATAGAACTTACTGAAAGATTTGGGCTCAATGACAAGCTAAATAGAAATGTAATCAAACTTTCACAGGGAGAAAAACAGAGAGTTGCAATTTGCAGGGCAATTCTGTCATCGCCCACGATACTCCTTGCGGATGAACCAACAGGAAACTTAGATCCGGAAAATAAAGAAAATACCGTTAATGAATTAATAGAGTACTCCAACAACAATAATGCCATATTAATAATGGTTACCCATGATTTTTCATTACTTGAAAAGTTTGATAGAACAATTGATTTAGGAGATTTTTACGCAAACTGAAATGAAGGAAAGCGTTTATCTTGCATACCGTTACATGCTACATAACAAGATAAAATCTGTGGTAATGATTTTATCCCTTACAATATTGCTATCACTCCCTTTTTGTTTAAATATCCTGGTAAATAAAAGTGAAAGTTATTTAATGAGCCGAGCAAAAAACACCCCGCTTATAATTGGTACCAGGGGCAGTTCACTGGACCTCGTGATTAATTCTCTTTATTTTGAAAAAACAGAAATAATAGAGATGAAATACGACGAAGTAGGCAGGGTGAAAAAATCAGGTTTTGCACTGCCTGTTCCGCTTCATATAAAATTCAGCTCGAATAAGTTTCCAATCGTGGGAACCACCATAGATTATTTTGAATTCCGTGGGCTTAAGGCAAAATCCGGTGATTTGTTTGCAATTCTTGGAGAATGCGTTTTAGGTGCTGATGTAGCAAATAAATTAAAATTGAAACCCGGGCAATATATAACTTCATCTCCAGAAACTGCACTGGACATAACAGGTGTTTATCCGCTTAAGATGAAAATCGCCGGAGTATTGGAAAAGGCCTTTACACCCGATGACAAAGCCGTATTTACGGATTTAAAAACAACATGGGTAATTGAAGGATTAATACACGGACACCAGGACCTTCAACGGTCGCGGGATACATCCATATTGTTGGGAGTAAAGGACAATAACTATATAGCAAATGCCAAGCTTTATAATTACAACAATATAACGCCGGAGAATATCTTCGATTTTCATATTCATGGAGAAAATGGCCAATATCCAATTACATCAGTAATCTCATTGCCCTACACCGAGAAGGACAAAGCACTGCTAATGGGCCGTTATCTGGCCAAAGATGATAAATCCCAGATTCTTATACCGAGGAATGTTATCGCGAAACTTATTGATAACATCTTCAAGTTCAAAAAATTTTTTGAAGGAATTTTTATTTTTGTAGCTGTGGCCCTGTTAATGTTGCTAACCCTGGTGATTACTTTATCTCTCAGGTTAAGAAGCAAAGAAATACAGACAATGTTTAAACTTGGTTCAAGCAGGTTCAAAATTCTTGAAATAATATCATTTGAGCTGATTATACTATTATCAGTAAGTGTTATTGTTTCATCCGGATTAATTTACTTTGCCTTTATTAATGTGGATAACTTCATAAAGTTGGTTGTCTTTTAAATTGAGCAGGAATTAATATAATTTTGAGAATGATTTAACCTATACTACGATAAAGTATTATAAAATCGAATATACTGAATTTACTAGATTACCATAGTTAGAAAAAAGCGGGGAGTGTCATCATTAATGTTTTATTAAAGGGTTTGAAGGGGTATCAAACACTGTTCCAATTGACATTAATATTTGATTTCTGTCTAAGGGTTTATTTAAAAGTTCAAAATTCAATTCTTTAACTGTAATTTCTTTAAGATCAGAAAGATATTCTTCCTGGAAAGCAGTTACTATAAATACAGGGATTTTACTGTTTATACTTCTAATATGTTTTAAAGTCTCAATTCCGTCCATTCCAGGCATTTTAAGATCTAGAAGAATTAAATCATAATCGTCATTGTTAGATAATTCTTCAATTCCTTTCTCACCAGACTCAACTGCGTTTATAAAATATCCTTGATTTCCTAGTATGAGGATAAATGAATATCTTACATGTTTATCATCATCGATAATTAAGATCTTTTTTTTCATTCCTGATTCCTATTATTTTTTCTTTTTTCTAAAGGTAATGAAAAGAACATTGTAGTCCCAACTCCTAATTCACTTTCACATGAAATCTTTCCGGAATGGTCATCAATTATATTTTTACATATTGAAAGTCCAAGGCCGGTAGAACCATTTGAAGTATTTGTAGTAAAAAACGGGTCAAATATCATTTCTAGGTTATCGGGAGGTATTCCCTTTCCCGTATCTCTTATAATTGTATTTACCAAGTCACC
>JAUXJP010000093.1 GCA_030624695.1 Candidatus Dadabacteria bacterium
GGCTTTTATCTGTTGAGTTCCGTAAAATATAAGCGGTTTCAACCATCTCAACCATAAAAGTCGAAAGGCCTTTTGCCAGGTTGTCGGAAGCCCCGACCCTTGTAAAAACCTTGTCTACGATACCGATTTTAGCATAATCAGCCGGTACAAAACTTCCCATCTGTGCAAGTATCACTATGTGGGCTACCTGTCTTATGAGTGTTGATTTACCTTCCATATTTGGCCCGGTTATAAGCAGAAACTGCTGGTCGGAATCAAGCAGGAGGTCATTGGGTACAAATCCATTTTCAAGCTCCAGTCTTTCAACAACGGGGTGCCTGGACTGTTTGAGTTCTATAGTATCACCGCTGTTGATATTAGGCCTGGTATAGCCAAAACCTGATGCTGCCTCAGAAAGTGAGCAAAATACATCCAACATTGCAATCAAAGAAGAACTCTTCCTTACCCTTACTGATTCATTTGCAACTTCTGATCTTAATAATTCAAACAGCTTTTTTTCGAGTTCGATAATTTTTTCCTGGGCACCGAGAATCTTTTCTTCAAACTCTTTTAGTTCAGGTGTGATATACCTTTCTGCGTTGGCAAGAGTCTGTTTTCGAATGTAATCTCCGGGTACAAGATCAAGATTGGTCTTTGTGACCTCTATGTAATAACCGAACACCCTGTTGAATCCGATCTTGAGAGAATTAATTCCGGTCTTTTCCTTTTCGGTTGTTTCAAGGTCTGAGATCCATTTTTTCCCCTCTGTCTGAATTGATTTTAATTCATCTAATTCTGCATTGAATTCTTTTCTGATAATTCCCCCTTCCTTTGATGAAAGCGGCGGCTCGTCCACCAGTGCAGCAGAGAGTTTTTCCCTTATATCAGAAAAATCATCCAGGTCAGTCATTATTGTTTTAAGCAAACTGCAGTTTACTGAGCTTATTAGTGATTTGACCATGGCAATAGAAACAGAACTGTCTCTTAATGCACCCAGGTCCCTGGGCCTGGCAGCAAGTGTGGTAATTCTTCCTATCAGCCTTTCAATATCATTTATCTTTTTTAATTCATCCCTTAGGCCTGTCCTTAGATCAGTACTGTTTTTAAGTTCCTCAACAGCGTCAAGTCTTTCGTTTACAGCATCTACATTCAACAGGGGATAGTTCAGGTACTGCTTTATAAGCCTTCCACCCATCCCGGTAACAGTTTTATCAATTGTATTTATCAGGGAAGGCCCTGCCGTATCTCCATTTAAAGTTTTAAAAATTTCTAAATTTCTTCTCGTGGATTCATCAATCTCCATAAAATCAGTCGTTTTATAATAAACGGGCTCGTGCAGGACGGGCATAAAATCCATCTGCGTTTCTTTGAGATAATTAAGCAAAACCCCGCTTGCTACTAAGGGGCCAGCACTTCCATTAAAACCGTATGATGCGAGGGTGGAAACCCCCAGGTGGTCTTTAAGGGTATCGGTTGAATGTTGTTGGTCCCAGTTCCAGTCCTCTATATATGTAATCAGAGGATTGTGGGTATTCTTAATATGCATGGAGAGTTCTTTTTTCTGTTCAAACTGGTTTTCATTCAGCAAAAGCTCTTTAGGCTCAATGCGTGAAAGCTCACTTAAAAGTTCACTGTCATTTTGAAATGAGGTAACTTTGAACTCCCCCGTGGAAACATCACAGTAAGACATGGAAGGTTTTAACGAATTAAAATAAATTGAAGCAATATAGTTATTGGATTTTGATTCCAGGTTTTCCGAATCCAGAATAACACCGGGTGTAAGGACTTTAACCACCTTTCTTTCAACAACTCCTTTTGCATCTTTCGGGTCCTCTATCTGCTCACAAATTGCTATTTTCCGGCCGCTTTTAAGGAGCTTCGCCAGGTATGGTTCGACGCTGTGATAAGGTATGCCACAAAGAGGTACGGGATTGTCGCTGGATTTATTTCTTGAGGTCAGTGTAATCCCCAGAATTCCCGATGCAATCTTTGCATCTTCAAAAAACATCTCGTAAAAATCACCGAGCCTGAAAAAAAGAATCGCATCCGGATAATCTCTTTTTATTTCTTTATACTGCTTAATCATGGGAGTCTGGGAACTCATACAATATGATTATATCGACTTGCAAAAAGTTGTGAAAGTATTTAATTGAAGATTTTTATTTTTATTAAGCCGAATTAAGTACTCGGGGTGTTAAAATCAAATTTAATATGGTAGTTTTTCACCATGGATAATGAACTATCTGCCAAATTTGCAATCGGCCATGTAATACATCATAAAAAATTTGATTACCGCGGTGTAATTATTGATGTCGACCCGGTTTTCAGCGGAAGTGACGAGTGGTATGATGCAGTCGCCAAGTCAAGGCCTCCAAAGGACATGCCCTGGTACCACGTAATTGTGGAAGGAAGTTCGGGCCAGACATATGTAGCTGAAAGGCATCTGGAGCCTGATAGCTTTCATAGCCCGGTTGACCACCCACTTGTTGAATTTATATTTTCTGAATTTAAAAATGGCAAGTACAGTTTAAAAGAAAACTCAAACCTCAATTAACTGTTAATGCCTGCCTGATATGTCTTCAATGTGTTCAAAAGTGTCTGCGACTGCCGCCTTGTAAGCCCTTTCAAATGTAGCAGGAAGGTTTTCGTCTTTCAATAAATCACCTTCATGAAGGTACTCGTAAATCTCGCCATAGTGTTTCACTTCATTAGGTGCTGTTCTTTTCATTATATGCCACTGCCTGAGGTCTTCTGTACGCTCAATTCCCATAGTTCCTATAATCTCGGCAACACTGTTTATCGTCTCTTTATGATAGTTTGCTACCCTTACTTTTTTATCTGACACTACAAGCCCCGCAACAAGTATTGGGTTTTGTGTTGTAACACCCACGGGACAGGTGTTATTATTGCACCTTAGTGCCTGGATACATCCAAGGGCCATCATCATTGCCCTTGCTGAATTACATGCATCAGCTCCAATGCAAATCTGTTTAACAATTTCAAATCCGGATGTTACTTTACCACTTGAAATTACTCTGATTTTGTCCCTTATTCCAAAACCCAAAAGTACATTATGAACAAACACCAGTGCAGGAACAAGCGGGGTACCTATATGATTTGAAAATTCAAGTGGTGCTGCGCCGGTACCACCTTCTCCACCGTCGACGACTATGAAATCCGGGTAAATTCCTGTTGAGATTATGGCCTTGCAAATAGCGATAAATTCTCTTCTTTTCCCAATGCAAAGCTTAAACCCGATTGGTTTTCCGCCGGTTAGATCCCTGAGCGTCTGGACAAACTCAAGCAGTCCTTCCGGGGTTGAAAACGAGCTGTGGGCAGGTGGTGACAATACATCCTGTCCCATAGGGACATTTCTGATCTCGGCAATCTCAGGTGTAATTTTTGCTGCAGGAAGTATGCCCCCATGCCCTGGTTTTGCTCCCTGGGAAAGTTTTATTTCTATCATTTTTACGTGGTCACTATTTGCTTTTTCCTTAAACTGGTCGGGGCAAAATGTGCCCTCAGGTGTCCGGCAGCCAAAATAACCAGTTCCAATCTGCCACACTACGTCGCCCCCCTGCTGATGGTAATTTGTTAATCCGCCTTCACCGGTATTATGTGAAAAATTTCCTATTTCTGCACCCTTGTTTAATGACATCACAGCATTTTTGCTGAGCGATCCAAAACTCATTGC
Organism: Candidatus Dadabacteria bacterium; assembly: GCA_030624695.1. Taxonomy (GTDB): domain Bacteria; phylum Desulfobacterota_D; class UBA1144; order Nemesobacterales; family JAJCZQ01; genus JAJCZQ01. The sequence continues at coordinate 3,674 of JAUXJP010000093.1, forward strand.
GGATATATTTAAAATACTTGCAGAATAGGGCTTTTTACACTGCGGCCCGCCTATGGTGATTCTTAGGCTGTCGGGGTCTACATGTTTTGGATGAAGAGAATGGTTAACCCACTCGTATCCTGTTTCGTATACATCTTTTTGTGTACCAAATGGAAGTGTGTCCATTGATCTTTTGGCCCTTTGGTAAACAATTGACCTTTCCTCTCTGCTGAAAGGTGCACCATCAGTATTGGACTCTACAAAATACTGGTTTATTTCGGGACGAATAAGTTCAAAAAAATACCTCAGATGCCCTATAAGAGGAAAATTTCTGCGTATTGAATGCTTAACCTGGAAAAAATCATATAGCCCTACAAGTGACAAAGGTACCACAACAACAAGCGACCATAAAACAAAAGGATAGAAATACCCAAAACCGAATATCAGGGCCGGTACAACAATAAGTGTAATAATAAAATCTCTTCTCATAATATGTAAATCTACAATTTATAACTCATTAGTAAATGTATGTTTCAGCCGCTCTTTTCTGATCTGTTTAATTTAGCTGTAATACTCCTTACTAAAAACCTTGGAGAAAGTCTAACTAGCAGAGGTAACAGCTTGTTTGAAAATCCGGGTATCACCACTGTCTCCCCATTGAGAAAACCATTATAACCCTGCAATGCTACTTCCTTTGCGCCCATGGTACCGAATTTAAATAAAAAAGATTTGTCCAGTCCCGATACTTCACCGAACTCAGTATTTGTAGGGCCAGGGGCAAGGCAGGTAATTTTGATATTGGTGTTTTTAAGTTCTTCTTTTAACCCTTCCGTAAATGAAAGTACGAATGCTTTAGTAGCATAATAGATTGTTGCATAAGGCCCCGGCTGGAAACCCGCAAGTGATCCAACATTTAATATACCGCCGCTGTTTCTTTCAACCATTCGGGGAATAAAAAGCCTGGTAAGTGAAGTAAGTGCAGTAATATTCAGTTTTATCATATCAACCTGCCTCTTGTAATCCAGCTCAGAAAACGGGCCTACTGCACCAAATCCTGCGTTATTTACAACAATATCTATTTCCCTGTCTTTTAACCGCATAAAAATTTCGTCAGATGATTTCCCGAGTGTTAAATCTTTTGCAATAACTTCCACTTCAACACCAAAATCACTATTAAGCTCACCGGCAATTTTATTGAGAAGCTCTTCCCTCCTGGCAACAAGCACCAGATTATTTCCGTCCCTGGCAAATAACCTGGCAAGTTCAAGGCCTATACCGGAAGATGCGCCTGTTATTAATACGTTATTCATAATCTGATTTATTATAAATTAATTTTGCTAATTTACTGAGATAAAATTTCAAATTATTGTTTATATCCCAATTTACCTAGTATATCCGGGACATGTTCAAGACGTAAATGTGCGGGGCCTGAGTTAAAACTGTTATTAAGAATATGAAAATTGCAAAAGCCCGGTAAGAAATTGCCGGTTTTTTTTATGGACTAGTTGATAGAGGTTACTATTGGGGCAGAAATATTAGGCTGCTCTCTTTTTAAACTTTCCATGTAAAGCAGTGCTTCCTGCTTAGTCGTAAAC
>JAUXJP010000002.1 GCA_030624695.1 Candidatus Dadabacteria bacterium
AACTGAAAGCATGGCTTTACATGCTGACAGCTTTCATTTTAAAACTGACCTTTATACAAACATTACAATTATCACAGGTTTAGTTTTAGTAAAAATCACAGGTTTGACCTCACTTGATTCCGTAATAACTATAATAGTTTCAGCCTATATTATTTATTCAACTTATGAAATTATTAGAAATTCAATTGATGTTCTTATGGATCATGAACTTTCCCAAGATAAATTAAGTATTATAGAGTCAATTATTAAGGACCACAGTAAAGAAATTAAAGGATTTCATAAATTAAGAACAAGGAATACAGGAGCTACAAAGTTTATAGAATTTCATCTGGAAGTTAATAAAAAACTTAGTTTCATTGATGCACATGATATCTCAGAAGAGATCATAAAAGAGCTGGAGAAAAGAATTCCAAATTCAGAAATTATTGTACATGTAGACCCATCGGAATATCCTGATTATTCCTGATTTATTCAATTCTAATTACTTTAGTTAGGCTTTACATTATCAATAACTATTTTAGATTTCCCTTTATTTTTCGCTTCTATAAGTGCCATGTCGACCCTTTTTAGTATAGATATCTAATCATCATCATTCACAAGTTCAGTAATACCTATACTAACAGACATATTAATTCTTTTATGGTCTGTATTAATTTTAGTATTTTTTAATATTTCCATTATTCTTAGTAAAACATTACTTGATGTTTCGGAATCAACATTAGAGAATACAACCAGGAATTCATCACCACCCCATCTTGCTATCCCATCACTTTCTCTTAAATTTTTTTTTACTGTGTTAGCAACTTCAATTAAACATTTATCTCCTACACTGTGTCCATAATAGTCATTACAAAGTTTAAAGTCGTCTATATCAAACATTGCAATAGTCAATATTTCATTGTTTCTTTTAACCCTTGCTATATCTTCACTTATCCTTTTTTCTGAGCTTAACCTGTTATAAACACCTGTTAGGTGGTCTATCATTATATTTTTGGTAAGTAAGCTCATTTTTATGTTAGTTGCTTCTACAAATTCCTGAACATCTTTCATCAAGATACCCAGTTCATCACTATATATTGAAGGTAAATTTGGTACTACCTTGTTATATTTGTATTCAGCCAGTGAATTGCATACAAGGTTAATCGGGATCAATAATGAATTTATTAAGAAAGATAAAAGTACCAGTCCAATGGTAACAGAGATAAAAAACATATAACAAATTAATAATATCTGCTGAAAATAAAAATTGTATTGTATCAATATTATGACAATAGGTATAAGTGCAACTAAGAAACAAAGTAAGGTAATAAATATTACTTTTGATGCAAAAGTTTTAAATAAACCAAGTTTTGATAAATAATTGTATAAAAATAAATTATAATCTTTTTTCATATGCTTGTGGGGGATTAAATATAATATTTTTAGGAGAGAAAACCTCTATATTAAATATATTACACTTATTGAATATTTATATAAAAAGGATTTTAATATTGAGTAAAAATTTATTTTTTAATTTTCGCTAACTTTGCGAGAAAGTCCCTTGCCGATTGAACATTCGGAAGTCTGTATTTGGCTTTTGAGACTCCGTGTCCAATTTTAATAGTATATGAATCATCTGGAAGTACTTCAAATATATCTTCGTCAGTCCAGTCATCACCAATCGCAATAATTAAATCCCATTCTTTTTTATAAAGCCAGTTTAATGCAGCCTTACCCTTATTTATAGCTGAATATTTAATCTCAATAACTTTATTCCCTTCAAGAACACCAACTTCGAGATTAACAGTGATGTGAGACAGTGCATCCTTTAATTCACCAACTCTAACAGCCGAAAGTGCAGGATCAACTTTCCGGTAGTGCCAGGCAAGGGAATAGTTCTTTTCTTCTATAAATGATCCGGGTGTTCTATCTACAAATAGCTCAAGAATTGGTCTAATATCTACTTTCCATTCTATTGATAGGTTTTCCTGGGTTTTCCATTCACCGTTATCTTTTATCCATATTCCATGTTCACCGGATAATCCGTCTGTTAAATTTCCAAGCCAGTCTTCTAAGGTTTCTTTGTCTCTGCCACTAATAATTACAACTTCATTTTTCGGATTTTTAGTTATTCTTTTTAATATATCCGATAATTCTTTATCGGGTTTAACGTTTTTTGGATTCTTATCAAAGTCAACCAGTGATCCATCATAATCGAGTAAAAAGAGACAATTCTTACAATTTTTGTATTGTTTTGAAAGAATTTTCATAGTATTCTCGGAGATTTCTATTGATTGCATTTTTTCCCTTAGGTCTTTAACCTGTTCAAGCCTCTCTATAAAGTCAGTTGCCCACCTTTTTAGGTCATACCTTTCTAACCTGTTCTGCATTGCAGCCATTCTTAATATCTTTTCTTCTCTTGGCATTTCTATAGCAGTTTTAATCGCATCAGAAGTCTGTTCGGAATCATTTGGATTAATTATTATTGCTTCGCCAAGTTCTTTTGCTGTACCAGCCATTTCGCCAAGAATAAGAACACCGTTACCATCAGTTTTTGAGGCAACATATTCTTTTGCAACCAGATTCATTCCATCCCTAATTGGGGTTATAAAAAGTACATCTGCCATTGAATAGAGTGAAATTAAATCGTCAAAATCAAAAGACCTGTATAGGTACCTTATCGGTTCCCAGCTTAAATTGCCGTATTTACTGTTTATATTACCAACAAGATTATCAATCTGGTCTTTTAACTGCTTATAATGAGAAACCTCTGTACGGGAGGGAACAACAATTAGAAAAAACAAAACTTTATTTATATATTCGGGATATTTTTCTAAGAATAATTTAAAAGCTTCAAGTCTTTGTATAATTCCTTTTGTATAATCCAGTCTGTCTATTGAAAGTATATATATATATTCTCCACCAATTCTCTTTTTTATATTTTTTATCTTTTCTTTAACTATTTTTTTACCAGGTGCTTTTGAATACTTTTTATAATCAATTCCCATAGGAAATATTTCTGTTTTAACTGGTCTTTTATCCACATTAAACTGTCCCAGGTGATGGTCTATACCTAATATTCTTCTCACACTTTCTCCAAAATGCCTTACATAATCAAACGTATGAAATCCAATCAGATCTGAACCCAGCAAACCTTCGATTATTTCTTTGCACCATGGGAGTAGTCTGAATATCTCCGAAGAAGGGAAAGGAATATGTAAAAAAAATCCAATCTGAATATCCGGCATCCTGTCCCTTATTAATTTAGGTAGCAACATAAGATGATAGTCGTGCACCCAGATAACATCATCTGGTTTAGCAATTTTTAAAACTTCTTCACAAAATTTTTCGTTTACTTCTTTATACCTTTGCCAGAATTCCTTTTCATAAATTGCATATTGAGCAAAATAATGGAACAATGGCCAAATTGTCTCGTTTGCAAATCCATGATAATAATCATCAATCTCTTTATTAGATAAAAATACTGGATATAAATTTTGCTTATTTAGAATATTATTCAGTTCTTCTATCTCAATTTTCTTACTTTTTGTAAAATCCATTCCTGGCCAGCCAATCCAGATTTTTTCAGTCTTAACTTTTAATGAACTGATTCCGGTAGCTAGTCCACCAACACTTGATTCAACCTTCAATTTACCGCTGGAAGTATTTAATGTTATGGGTAATCTGTTTGAGACAATTATCAGTTTGTTCATATTAATTAAATTATTTTTATCATAAATTAAAATCAATTAATTTGTACTATTTTTATGGATAATATTAATATACATGCAAAATATTAAAACAAATTTATCTGCTATATTAGCATTTACAGCAATTATTGTATTTATATTTATAATGTATTTAGCCCTTTTTTCAAAAAATACAAAAATTCCTGAATCCCCCTTACTCGGTAAAACAGCCCCATCTTTTACTTTAAAGACATTCGACAATAAAACAATTGATCTTGATAGTTTAAAAGGGAAATCAGTAGTATTGAATTTTTGGTCGTCCTGGTGCATACCATGTAAAGATGAGACATCAGCGTTAAACAGGGCTAATTTCAGGTTTAAGGATTCTGATATTGTTTTTTTAGGTGTTAATATATGGGATGACAGGGAAAATGCACTCAACTTTATTAATTCTTACCCCTCAGATTATACAAACGCATATGATCCTTCAAATGAAATACATGTAAACTTTGGTATTCAGGGTGTTCCTGAAACATTTTTTATAAATAAAGAAGGAATAATCTTAAATAGATTCCAGGGTGAATTAAACGACAACATTCTCAACTATTTTTCAAATCAACTACTAAATAACAAATTATGATAAACAAAAATAATCAAAATTATATTTTTATATTTGCTTTTATTATTTCAAATATTTTAATCTTTAATTCATATGCAGATTCAATAGATAAACAGGTTTCTGAAATCTCTAAGGAACTTCTCTGTCCGGTTTGCAGAGGGCAGACTGTTGCCGAATCAAATTCAGATTTAGCAAATGATTTCAGGGATATTATAAAAACCAAGTTACAAGAAGGCCAGTCAAGAGAGGAGATCCTGAACTATTTTATAAGCAGGTATGGAGATTCAGTTCTTTCATCCCCTCCGGCTAAAGGCATCAGGCTTATTATTTGGATTTTACCTGTTGCAGTATTACTATTTGGTTTGATTTCTTTAATCAGATTCCTTAAAATAAAAAGTAAGATTCAAGAAAGAAGCATTAGGCCAATTGAAAATGATAAGTATTTAAATGATGTGGATAAAGAACTTAACAAGTTAGATTAAATTGAAAAAAATTGATTAAATTTATTTTCAAATATTTTTAAATTAGTTTCATTAGAATACCAGCTTACATCTGCTTCCTTTCTAAGCCAAGTTGACTGTCTTTTTGCATACTTTCTGGTATTTTGTTTTATCAGATTTACAGCTGAATCCTTATCTATAACACCTGACAAATAACTGCCTAACTCTTTATATCCTATTGATTTCATGGGTTTTAATGTTGTATCAAAACCCATATTTATAATATTTTCAACTTCCTCAATAAAACCTTTTTCAAGCATTTCTTCAACGCGTAAGTTTATTCTTTCATAAAGGTCTGATCTTTCCATTTGTAAGCCAATTTTACAGATATTGTAATTGTTTGTTTCAAAATTATGTTCATTCTGCAGATCTGAAATTTTAACTCCTGAACTAAAATATACCTCAAGTGCACGCTGTATCCTGATATAATCATTAGGATTTATTTTTTCGCCAGCCGTCTTATCAACTTTCATCAAAATTCTGTAAAGGTATAATAATCCCTTTGTATCTTTAACTTCTTCAATCATTTTTCTTATATCAGTATTTAAATTGCTTTCACCAATTAATCCTGAAAGTAGAATTTTAACATAAAGAAATGTACCGCCGACAAGTATTATTTTCTTATTTTCTTCCGATAATTTTTTTATTACCTGTTCAGCCATTATTTTAAAATTTGCAGCATTAAATTCCTGATCTGGTTCAAGTATATCTATCATGTAGTGAGGAACGGCATTTCTTTCCTCGGATGTAGGTTTAGAAGTACCAATGTCCAGGTACTTATATACCTGGAGAGAGTCAGCATTTATGATTGATGCATCACACTTTTTGGCTAGTCTAAATGCCAGTGATGATTTACCAATGGCAGTAGGGCCCAGAATAACAAATATTTTAGGTTTAATATTATTATTACTCAAGGTTACAAGTAATAGTTAAAGTTATTTATAATCTTCTATATTTTCACTTAATGCTTCTTTTCTACTTAGTCTTACTTTTCCGTCTCTTTCTTTCGAAATACATTTAACAAGTATTTCATCACCTTCTGTTAATATATCAGTTACATTCTTTACTCTTTCGGGAGCAAGTTCAGAAATATGAACAAGGCCGTCTTTACCACCGACAAGTTCAACAATTGCTCCAAAATCCAGAATTCTTTTGACTTTTCCGAAATAATATTCTCCAACTTCTAAATCTTTTATAATATTGTTAATAATGTTAATAGCTTTTTCGCATGATTCGGCATCGGGCGATGCAATGTTTACCTTGCCATCGTCATTTATATCAATTTGTACACCGGTTTCTTCCACAATTTTCTTTATAATTTTACCACCAGGACCTATTACATCTTTAATCTTGTCCTGTGGCACAATTATTGTCTGAATCTTTGGTGCATATGATGAAATATCTTCTCTTGAAGCTGCAAGAGCTGAATTCATATTTTCTAGTACAAAGAAACGTGCATCTTTTGCCTGGCTTAAAGCAGTAGTTAAGATTTCTTTTGTAACTCCGGTTACTTTTATATCCATCTGTACTGCGGTAATGCCCTTTTCTGTACCGGCAACTTTAAAATCCATATCTCCAAGGTGGTCTTCATCACCAAGAATATCAGAAAGTATTACGAAATCATCACCTTCTTTTATCAGTCCCATTGCAATACCTGCAACTGGTGAGCTTATAGGTACACCCGCATCCATTAATGATAGTGATGCACCACATACCGTTGCCATAGAAGAAGAACCATTTGATTCGGTTACTTCTGAAACTATTCTAATTGTATAGGGAAAATCATCATCATTTGGTAAAACAGGTTTTATGGCCCTTTCTGCTAAAGCACCGTGTCCTATCTCTCTTCTTCCCGTACCTAATCTGTTTGAAACTTCACCAACAGAATATGGGGGGAAATTATAGTGAAGCATAAATTTCTTTGTAATATCACCTTCTAATGAATCTATTCTTTGCTGGTCGTAAGAGGTACCAAGTGTTGCAACAACTACAGCCTGGGTTTCACCTCTTGTAAAAAGTGCGGAACCATGAGTTCTTGGTAAAAAAGGAACATCAATTGAAATATTCCTTACAGTTGTAAAATCCCTTGTATCCAACCTGATTTTGTCGTTTACTATAATTCCCCTTACAAGTTCCTTTAAAAGATTATCGTATGCCTTCTTAATTTCACTTTCCATTCCTTCGTATTTCTCAGCATATTCTTCTAATAGTTCGGTCTGTACTTGTTCAATCAGATCCCTTCTTTCGGACTTAGAATCTACGATAATTGATTTTTTTAATTTTTCACTGGCAAATTCTTTTACAATTTCAATTATTTCTGTATTTTCTTCAGCTTTTATAATTTGACGTTTTTCAACATTTAATCCTTCTACAAGTTCTTCCTGTAATTTAATTAATTCCTTTATGCAGTCGTGTGCATACATAAGTGCATCAATTACTTCTGACTCACTTACTTCATTAGCTCCGCCTTCAACCATTACAAGGGCTTCATTTGTAGCAGCTACCATAATATTCAAATCACCTTCTTCTCTTTGCTCAGGTGAAGGATTAAAAACAAATTCATTATTAATTCTTCCTACTCTAACACCGCCAATTGGCCCTTCAAAAGGGACATCTGATATAATTAGTGCAGCCGATGCAGCAGTAAGTGAGAGTATATCAGGGGAATTCTCCTGGTCAGTTGACATAACTGTTATAATTACCTGTGTTGGATATTTAAAATCTTTTGTGATTAACGGCCTTATAGGTCTATCTATTAATCTGGATGTAAGTACTTCATGCTCTGAAGGCCTTCCCTCTCTTTTAAAGTATCCTCCGGGGATCTTGCCTGCAGCATAAGATTTTTCCTGGTAGTTTATCGTAAGTGGTAAAAAGTCTTCTTCAATTGGTTCGTTAGTTGCAACAACTGTTGCTAAAACTGTAGTACCGCCACAAGTAGCCAATACCGATCCTGATGCCTGTTTTGCAACTCTGCCTATCTCAAACTTATACTGTTTTCCGAATATTTCTTTTTCTACTGTTTTAAATGGTATTGACAAGGAGTTCCTCCTGAATTTTTTACTTTCTCAATCCTAATTTTTTAATTAAATCGCCATATTGTCCTGGTTTACTTCTTTTCATATAGTTGAGCAGTTTTCTTCTTTTAGCAACAAGCCTTACCAATCCTTTTCTCGAATGGTTATCTTTTGGTGCACTTTTCAAATGTTCTGAAAGATAATCAATTCTTTTTGATAAAAGGCCTATCTGTACTTCGGTTGCTCCGACGTTTGTTATAACATCGCTATATTCTTTAACAACCTCTAATTTGTCTTCTCTATCGAGTGGCATTGTTTCCTCCGATTATTTTAAGAGTAATTTAAAACTCTTAATACTTTGAATATTGTTTCGTTATTATTTATTTTATTTATTTCAACTGTTGATTTAAGTGATTCTAAAATCGCTATAGTTTGGTTTCCATTATTAATTACAACTTTTTCTTTGGCCCTTAAATATGGAACTTCCAGATTTACGAAATATTTCTTTATTAACTTTTTTCCATTTCTAATTATCTTTTCCAGTTCATCATCAACATTTATATTTGAATAATCTTTTAATAATTCGTTAATACTGGTTAATTTAAAACTATTTTCTTCAATTTCACTTAAATTAAATGAATTATCTATCCTAAACTGACCACTTGAGACTCTTTTTAATTCCTTAAGACAACCACCAAAACCAAGTTTATTACCTATATCATTTGCTAATGACCTAACATATGTTCCTTTCGAACATCTTACATAAAATTCAATATAAGGAGACTTAAATGATAATAATTCTATCTTATCAATAAATATCTCTCTGGGTTTTCTTTCTACGACTTCCCCTTTTCTGGCCATATTGTATAGCCTTACACCTTTTACTTTTAGTGCAGAATACATGGGTGGTATCTGGGAAATAGAACCCTTAAAAGAATAAAGACATGTTAATATATCACTTTCTTCAATTTTTCCAACAGTCTTATTTTTTAATATATTTCCTGTCTCATCCAGGGTATCAGTTTCTATTCCTAAATTAATTATACCAATATACTCTTTATACTCCTCATTTAAATAGGGTATAAGCTTTGTAGCTTCGTTTAAACATATAGGAAGCACTCCTGTTGCAAATGGGTCGAGTGTACCGGTGTGACCTGCCTTTTTAATATTTAATATTTTTTTAACTCTACCAAGTATTTTGTTGGATGTAATACCCTTTGGTTTATCAACAACAATAACCCCGTTCACTAAATAACCTCTTTTATAGTTTCTAAAAGATCGTTTTTTACTATTTTCAGTTCGCCGTCCATTGTCAAACCTGAAGCTTTTACATGTCCGCCGCCGCCGTACTTTCTAGCAATAGCTGATACATCTACATCAAACTTTGACCTTAGACTTATTTTCCAACTTGGCTGAGTTTCATTGTTTTTATTTTCCTGCCTAAGGAGCATCGCAACTGATACGCCATTAATTTTTCTTGGTATATTGATAATGCCTTCTGTATCTTCCCTTGAGGTCCCTGTTTCAGAATACATATCATTATCAATATATACTGAAGCTATTTTTTTTGTTTCATCAATTTCCAACGTATTTAAGGCACGTGCAATTAAATTTATCTTTTTTAATGATTCATTCTCATAAATAGCCTGGGAAACAAATTCTGGTTCCGCACCATATTCAACTAATTCAGATGCAATCTTTAATGATTCGGAATTAGTATTTGAGTATCTGAAAGAACCCGTATCCCCAACTATAGTCGAGTAAATAAGAGTTGATATGTTTTTAGTAATTTTAATACCCATAGATTTAAGAATTTTATAAATCATCACTCCAGTAGAAGCTGATTCTATATCCACCCATACTAATTCATGGTCATCAAGGTTTATATTATGATGGTCAATGACTATTTTATATTTGTATTTAGCTGTTTTCATGTATTCATGGAACTTTATTCCAGGCCTAATATCATCGGCACTATCTAAAAGAAAAATAGATTCGTAGTTGTCTTTCAAAGAATCAATATCATTTATTACTTTTTTCCATTCTGGTAAAAATTTAAGGTGGTCCGGAGTTCTATTGTTATTATACAAATCCACATTCTTACCTACACTCATCAATCCCATCCCCAGTGCCAAGGTCGAACCCAGTGCATCACAGTCAGGATTTTCATGAGAAGTAATAAGAATATTGTTTGAACTTTGAATTATCTTTTTTATATTATTTATTTCATTCACTGTCTAAATCCCTAAGAAGTTGATCTATTTTAAACCCATTTTCGAGAACAGAATCGAATTCGAATTCAATTTTTGGTGTTTTCTTCATGTTCAATTTTTGGGACACCTTTTTTCTAATATAACTACTTGCACTATTGAGTCCTTTATTTATTTCATCTAAATCTGCATCCTCATTCATTTTTGTAAAATAGAGTTTAAGATATCCCATATCATCCGAAATATGAAAGCTGGTAAGGACTACCGACTCTAATCTTGGGTCTTTTATCTCGGATTTTGCAATCATCACTGAAATTTCTTTCAGGATCTGCTCTCCAACTCTTTTTGATCTTTTGTAGCTAAATCCCATTTTTTTAATAATTTAAAATCTCAATATCAGATTTAACAACCTGATAGTTATAACCTTCAATTATATAGTTTAATACTTTATCCAAAACAGAATTAATATAAGTAATTTCATTTGAAACCGTGACAATGGCAATTATAGATTTTTTCCAGTTGTTTAGAAGTTCTATTTCAGAAACAGAAAGATTCGAATACTTGGATTTTAATTTTTGGATAAGACTTTTAATTATTCTTCTTTTATCTTTTAATGACCTGCTTGATTCTATATAAAGTTCAATTTTAAGTAATCCAATTACCATAATACCTATAGTTCTTGTTTTGTCTCTTCATATTTAAAGATTTCGAATGTATCCCCTTCTTTAATATCGTTATAGTTAACTACACTGATTCCACATTCAAAACCAGACTGTACTTCTTTAACATCATCTTTAAATCTTCGCAGGGAATCTATCTTACCTTCATATATTTGCACCGAATCACGGATGATACGGACGTTATTATCTCTTTGGACTTTCCCGTCTGTAACCATACATCCTGCAATAGTTCCAATCTTTGAAATATGGAATGTTTCCTTAACATCTACATGAGCTGTAATAACTTCACTAATAAGCGGCTCGAGAAGACCTTCCATTGCATCTTTTATTCTGTTTGTAACATCATAAATAATTTGATGTAATTCAAGTGAAACCCCTTCTTTCTCAGCTATTTTTAAAGCATTTTTATCAGGCCTTACATTAAAGCCTACTACAATTGCATTTGATGCACTGGCAAGGACTATATCCGTCTCATTAATACCACCAACACCGGCATGTACAATGTTTACTGTACATTTTTCACCGCTGAGTTTTAATAACGACTCACTTAGCGCTTCTACAGAACCGTGAGTATCGCCCTTAACTACAATAAATAATTCTTTTACTTCATCTTTTTCAAGATTTTCAAATAGTTGTTCCAGGGATACTTTCACATCCGGAACTACTGTCTTCTTTCTAAGCTTTAATTCACGTTTACTAATAACATCTTTTGCTGTCTTTTCATCTTTAACTACATAAAACCTTTCACCCGCTGTAGGTACACCGGATATACCCATAATTTCAACAGGAATTGAAGGCCCTGCTTCCTTTACATCAGTGCCTTTTTCGTCTTTAAGTGCTTTTACTCTTCCGGAGTATATGCCAGACATTACATAATCTCCAACTTTCAAAGTACCTTCTGTTACTATTACAGTAGAGATAGCACCTCTTCCTTTATCAAGCTTAGCTTCAACAATTACTCCGTTTGCCCTTTTATCTTTTACTGCTTTAAGTTCGAGTATATCGGACTGCAGCAGAATTAAATCAAGCAGTTCTTTTATTCCTTTTTTGGATTTGGCCGAGACTTCTGCAAAAAGGGTATCTCCTCCCCATTCTTCCGAAATTAAGGCATTTTCAGATAACTGCCTCTTAATTTTTTCTGGATCAGCATCATCTTTATCAATTTTATTAACAGCAACAATAATAGGGACCTCAGCAGCCTTTGCATGGTTAATAGCTTCAAGTGTTTGCGGCATTACCCCGTCATCAGCAGCAACAACCAAAATTACAATGTCCGTTATACTTGCACCTCTTGCTCTCATAGAAGTAAACGCTTCATGTCCTGGTGTATCTATAAAGGTAATGACTTTGTCATTTAGATTTACTTTGTAAGCTCCTATATGTTGAGTAATTCCTCCCGCCTCTTCGGTAACCACGCTTGTAGCCCTGATGCTGTCCAGTAGAGTTGTTTTACCATGGTCTACATGGCCCATTACAGTTACTACAGGAGGACGTGACACAAGTGTATCATTCTCATCATTCTCAAGGAGGAAATCTTCTTCGTTATACATTTCAATTTCTAAGTTGTGTCCATATTCCTCGGCAATAATCATTGCTGTTTCAGAATCAATTTCTTCATTTATAGTTGCGGGCATACCAAGTTGCATAAGTTTCCTAATCAAAGCAACGCCCTTAATTCCCATCTTTTTCGCAAGTTCTCCAACAGCAACAGTCTCACCAATTTTAATAAGTTTTTTCCCGGTGTCTTCAAATTCAGGTCTAATACCAGTCGGTGCTTCCCCTGTATATTTTTGCTGTTTGTACTTGTTGTCGGGAAACGCCCTATTTCTCTGACCATGTCTGCCTTTTTTGTCACCATCAGGAGTTTTTTTCTTAAACTTTCTGTCATCAACTACATATTCTTTTTTTCGTGTAGGGAGTTTTGTTCTGAACACTTTTCTTAATTCTTCAAGTGTATCTTCATCTATGATTTCTTCATTGCTTACTTTTACTTTCTTGGTTTTTTTCTTCTTTTTTGATTCTTCAACCTTAAACTCATTGCTTTTGGCTGTTAATTTACTTTTATCTGTTTCTTTTACTCCTACCTCATTATCTTTAATCTCCAGTTCTTCAACTTCATCAATTTCTTCGTGGATTTCTTGTATTTCATCAAGAACATCAATGTCAGTTTTAGCGGTTATTTCATTTATATCTTCTTTTTCCTGTATATTAATATCTGGTTCTGTGGGTATTTCTGACACAGGAGTTTCATTTAACTCTGCTGGATCTACACTTTTTTCAACTTCTTCTACTCTTTTCTTTTTTCTTAAGACAACTCTACTGCCTTTTCTTCTCTCAACAACTTCCTGCCCTGTATCTAATTTAAATATTTTTATTTCTTCCAGGACTTCCTTCTTACTTTCAGGAGCATCAGTTTTAGTTTTATTATTTGTGATTTTTTCTTTAATCTTTTGTATATAATGGTCTTCTATAGCACTTGCATGGCTCTTAAGTTCAAGGCCAAGTTCTTTAGCTACAAGAATAATATCTTTGTTAGCTACCCCTACTTCTTTCGATAATTCGTATACTCTGACTTTTCCCATATTTGTTTTTTATCTCTACTTTATATAGACATTTACCAATAAAGTAATTTAACCCTCTTCATCTTTATTTATTATTGTTTGTTCTTTGACTGTATCTGAATCATTTTCAACTTTGACTTCTTCAATTGCTTCTTCGGGAATTTCCTCTGTCGCTGCTTCTATATCTTCTACTGTCATCTGTTTAAGTTTATTCTTCAAGGCTATACGTGCAGCAGTCTGTATTTTTTCAATCTCTTCAAGATCATCATGAGAAGACATTCTGAGTAATTGTTCAGGATCAGCAAAAGCAATATCCTCAAGGCTTCTATATCCTTCATTATAAAGTAAATTTGCTGTGACCTCTCCAACCTTAGGAAGGCTCATCATTAACGATATAACTTCCTGCTGCTCTTTTTTAACTTCAGATTCAGTCTTTATATCAATCTTGCAGTCTGTTAACTGAGAAGCAAGTCTTACATTTTGCCCTTTCCGTCCAATTGCCAGTGAAAGTTGATCATCGTCAACGATAACCTCAATTGCCCTGTTGCTTTCATCGATTATCACCTTGTTAACTTTTGCCGGTGACAATGCATTACATGCATACATTGCAGTATCGTTTGACCAGGGGATAATATCTATCTTTTCGCCCCTTAGTTCCTGAATAATATTCTGTACCCTTGCACCTCTCATTCCTACACAGGCACCTACCGGGTCAACATCAGGATCTTTAGATTCCACAGCTCTCTTTGTCCTTCCACCAGGATCTCGTGAAATTGCTTTAATCTCTACTATCTGTTCATTTATTTCAGGTACTTCGGTTATAAATAATTTTCTGACGAACTCGTTACTTGACCTGGACAATATCAACTGTGGTCCTCTCTTTGCTTCTACAATATCAAGTAAAATAGCTCTTATTCTTTCTTTAGGTTTGTAATATTCCCTCGGAACCTGTTGTTCTTTAGGTAAGACAGCCTCTGTTCTACCAATGTCAACAATTACGTTTTTTCTTTCAACTCTTCTGACAATACCTCCTACGAGGTCCCCTTTCCTGTCTATAAACTCGCCAAAAATAACTCTGCCTTCAGCCTCTTTTAATTTCTGAAGTACTTTCTGTTTAGCATTCTGAATAGCTATCCTTGTAAAATCGGGATTTATCTTAACACCTATTAAATCTCCTATTTCAGCATCAGGATCTAATTCCCTTGCTTCGTCTAAAATAATTTCGATATCAGGATCGAGCAACTCTTCAACAACTTCTTTAAATTCGAACAGTTCAACTTCACCTTCTTTTTCATTATAATGGACCTCGAGTTCATTATACTTATCATCCATTCTAAATAATTTTTCTGCAGCAGAAAGGACAGAATCTTCCACTGCTTTAATTATTTCGTCTTTATCGACGCCTTTATCCTTAACTACGGAATCTATAACTCTGCTGAGTTCCGTAAGCATTGCTGCCTCCTAGAAATCTATTTCTAAATTTGCTTTATAAATTTGCTGAAAGGAAAGACTGTACAATAATCCATCTATATCCATTTCAATTCCTTCATCATTTGTATCTTTTAGATACCCTTTGAATACTTTCCTGTTTTCTATCGGTTCTTTTGTTTTAATTAAAACCAATTTACCTTTAAACTTTTTAAAATCGTCAATTTTCTTTAATGGCCTTCGAAGTCCTGGTGAAGACACTTCAAGAACATATTTTTCTTCAATAGTTTCATTTACATGCATGAGAGTACTCAATTCCCTGCTAATATTTGCACAATCTTCAACAGTTACACCATCTGTCTTATCTATAAAGAGCCTTAATACTTTCCCAACTCCCTCTTTTCTGAATTCTAAATCGACCAATTCCATGTTTTTGCCGACTAAAAGGGGTTCAGCCATATGCAGTATATTCTCAATTACACTATTTTCTGTTTCGTTTTCCATATTTTTACAATAAAAAAAGCGGGCTACAACCCGCTTTCAAATAATAATTTGTGTAATATAATACATAAACGATATAATTTGAGCAAGAAGACTATTTTTATTTAATTTTTTTTATAGATAAATTAATGTATTTAATAAAAATTATCATTAAATCCCTGAAGTTTGATAAACAAATTTATCTGGAGGCAAAAAACACTCAGGGATTTATCCGATATTCACTTCTGATTGTATTACTTGTCAGTATATGTACAGGTATTGGAACAATTAACCTTACAAATGACAGTTCTATAATCAGGGACCTTTTATCTTCAATTATAGGATGGTTTATCTGGACATCTATTATTTATTTTATAGGTGTTAAATTAATGAAAAACAGTTCAACTTTTACTCAGCTTGCAAGAACACTTGGCGTGGCTTACTCCCCTGGAGTGCTGAATATCTTTGGATTAATACAGATTATTTCACTACCCTTACTGGCAGTAACTTCAATTTGGACGATAATATCCTTTATCTTTGCCTTAAAACATGCACTTCAGATATCGGCAGAAAGAGCATTCCTTATATCACTGCTTAGCTTTATTCCTTATATTATTTTCAGAAGTTTACTGTTTATTTTATGATTTCTTTTTTAGTTTTATATATTCCGCCTTTATTTTGTCAATCATGTTTCTATCTTCTACTCCACTAAATTTCACTTTATTATAGATATTAGTAATCATTGTGAATTCTTTATATTTCCTATATTCCTTGGAACCTACATATTTTAAAAACTCATTTGAAGTCATGTATGACGGTTTGTTTAAACCCTTTTTTTTCATAAATGCCAAAGAATTTCTATATGTATCTGATACATCACGGTTTTTAACATCTACTTTTATAAATGAAAATATTATGTCTTTGTATTTTATTAGGAAAATAAGAAAAAAAAGAATCACAGCAACAACTAAAAAATATAACTGCGGATTATCTGGCTTTAATTTTGAAGATAAATTAAAATTAATTTTATCTGACCTGTTGCTTATATTTTTTAATATTCTTCTTTGATCACTAATATTATAATCAACAACGTACCTGTTCCATCTGTATCTTAGGTACTCCAAAGATCCAGTTATATAATTAAATCCCAAATAATAGTCAGTATCATTTTCGGGTGTAGGGTCAAAAATAACCCACCCATATGTGGGGAAATATACTTCAACCCACGCATGTGCATCGCTTTCCCTTATTAAATAATATTCGCCTATCGGGTTATATTCTCCGCCTACAAACCCTGTTACGAGCCTTGAAGGTATCGCCATTTCTCTTAATAAAACCACCATTGCTGAAGCAAAATACTCACAATGCCCTTCCTTCCCTTCAAAAAGGAACTGGTCAAGGGGAGGACTCTTACCACTATTATCCAATACCCTTGTGTATTTCAGATTTTTTTTTAAATATTCCTCAACAACTTTTACATTTTCATATTGAGAATTACTTTCTTGATAAAGTTCTATAGACAGTTCATCAATATCAGAACTTACTTCAAATGATCCTGTATATTTCAATCTGATTTCTTTAGGATAAGTAAGGGTGTCGTTAATTAATAATTCTTTATCATGAAGCGTAAGGTCAGAATATGCATTGTATTTAATATTATTTGTAAAATGGCCACCATGATAATAGGAGTTATTAACAGAATAAAGGTTTCTAAAAGGCATATTCCCTAAAGCAACGGGTGAATTTGCTGAGAAAACAACATCTGTATCCATAGGTTGTGCAACTATTTCCTGTATAGCCACATCATTTTTATTACTATTATTTAAAACAAATAGTCCATCATAATTTTTTGCTATCCTTGCTTTCTGGTTTTTGAATCTTTGGGTCCATAATTTCCCGTCAAAATAATCCAGGGCCACTCCTCTCCAGTAAATTATTTTGGGCAACTCTATCTTGGTTTTATTCAGAAATTTAACTCTCATTACAGGTGAACTGTCTTTCTTTATTTCACCTACCATCCCAAGCTCGATTTCATCATTAAATCCTGAACTTAATCTTTGTTTGTTTAAAAGAGAGCTTGTTAGAAAATTCCCTTTTAATCTCGGCATAAATAAAAATACGGAAAGGCTTAAGATAATTACACTGACCGATATTATAATTGCAGAACTAAACAGAGGCTTATATCCAAACTTAATGTCGTTTTTTATACCGTCCCGGATACCGTATTGTTCTTTGAAAATATTAAATAAAAAAATTGTGATAACGGCGAATATTATGAAGATTACAAGCAGTAACCCGTAAAATATATTTGTTGTTGTAACAGCTCCTGCCAATAATTGAAAAAAACTTATAAGAATAATCTGTTCATAATCTTTTAATTCTTTTTTTCCCAGGAATTTTATTAACTGTATATATATAATAAAATAGATAAGTACTGTTATTAATTCCTCATTAAACAGGAATACCCTTATTCCGAGAATAAATATAAGTAGTACTGCAAGCAAATTACTAAAAGTATTATTTAATAAATATTTCCGATCAGTAAGATCAATATACAAACTGGCAAATAGGGCGAAAAGATAAAGAAAAAGAAGTGCAATGTTTGGACTGCTGCTAATTAATAAGGATGTATATCCTGTTAGGGCTAACAGGTGCGTAAAAATAGAAAGGCTTTTTCTTATTTCCATTTCAGCTTAGTAAATATTTTATTTCCATCTCCTTAAGTTTTTTTATTTTCTTTTTAATATCAGCTGCTTTTTCATATTCATGTTTACTTGATGATTGTTTCATTTCCCTGAAAAGAGTTGCAATCTCTTTAGGTATCTTTTCGGGAGGTATTTTATATAATTCCTCTTCTACATCCTTATTAATGGTTAGATAATCTGATTCATACATTGATTCCAGAATATTTGAAATATCTTTCTTTATTGAGGTAGGGGTAATATTATTTTCCTTGTTGTATTTGTTCTGGATTTTTTGTCTCCTTTTTGTTTCAGCTATAGCATTTTTCATCGAGTTAGTAATCCTGTCAGCGTAAAGAATCACCTTCCCATTTACATTTCTTGCAGCCCTTCCGAATGTTTGTATCAGCGAAGTCTCTGATCTAAGAAACCCCTCTTTGTCAGCATCTGTAATTGCAACAAGTGAGACTTCAGGTATATCCAGCCCCTCCCTTAAAAGATTAAAACCAACCAGCACATCATACTCTCCAAGTCTTAAATCCCGTACAATTTTAATTCTTTCAAGTGTATCAATGTCTGAATGTAAATACCGTACCTTCAATCCTATCTCTTTATAATATGAGGCAAGATCTTCCGCCATCTTTTTTGTTAAGGTTGTTACAAGGACCCTTTCTTTTTTCAGGATTGTAGTTTTTATTTCATCCAATAGGTCATCAACCTGGTTTTCAGCACTTTTAATTATAATTTCAGGGTCTCTTAAACCGGTAGGCCTAATTATCTGTTCTACAACATATTC
>JAUXJP010000019.1 GCA_030624695.1 Candidatus Dadabacteria bacterium
CGGTTCTGTTTCCTGCCCGTCAAAACAAGAAGGGTGTTGCGAGGTTTGAAAACAAAATAACAACAATATGATAATTAGGCTTCAATCTTGTAAGAAGATTGAAGCCTGGGAATATTAATTTTGAATTATTAGATGTGAAAATCAGAGGATGTACCTGCTAAGGTCCCTGTCCTTGACAATATCTGCAATTTTTTCATTTACATAGCCTGCATCAATAACAATTTTGGTTTTGTTCATGTCGGGTGCATTAAACGAAATTTCGTCAAGAAGTTTTTCGAGTATGGTATGCAGCCTCCTGGCACCTATATTTTCTGTTGAATCATTTACCTCTGTAGCAATTTCTGCAATTTCTGCAATACCGTCTTCCTGAAATACCAGTTCGATATCTTCGGTGTTCATAAGTTCGACATACTGCTTTGTCAGAGCGTTTTTTGGTTCAGTTAATATCGCTATAAAATCTTCTTTTTTAAGTGCTTCGAGTTCTACCCTGATCGGGAAACGGCCCTGAAGTTCCGGAATGAGATCAGATGGTTTGGATACATGAAATGCACCTGCTCCGATAAACAAAATATGATCTGTCTTTACCATGCCATGTTTAGTATTAACGGTGCAGCCTTCAATGATAGGCAGAAGGTCTCTTTGCACTCCTTCCCTTGATACATCAGGTCCGGCACTGTTTTCACGGCCGGCTACTTTATCAATTTCATCAATAAAAATTATGCCTGTCTGTTCTACACGTTCGATGGCCATTTTTACTATATTTTCCATGTCCACAAGTTTCTGGGATTCTTCCTGGGTAAAAATTTCAAGTGCTTCGGGAACTTTTACTTTTCTTTTTTTAGTTTTCTTTGGGAACAGATTGCCCAGCATATCTGAAAAATTGACATCCATTTCTTCCATTCCGGAAGGACTGAAGACCTGTATGGGAGAGTTTTTGGATGTAACCTCTATATCAACAAACCTGTTATTTAGCTTGTCTTCCCTTAATAGTTTTCTAAGTTTTTCACGTGTCTCTGAATTTGCTGAGGGATTAATATTTACCGTAGCTTCATTTTCATTTTCACTTGTTGACGGGCGAGGAAGTAAATGGTCGAGTATACGCTCTTCTGCGAGTTCTTCCGCTTTTGCCTTAACTGTTACTATTTCTTCATCTGTGATCATCTTTATGGCAATTTCCATCAGGTCCCTTATCATTGATTCGACATCCCGTCCCACATATCCAACCTCAGTGAATTTGGAGGCCTCGACTTTTGTAAAAGGTGCTTGTGAAAGCTTTGCAAGCCTTCTTGCGATCTCTGTTTTACCGACCCCGGTAGGCCCAATCATCAGGATGTTTTTAGGGGATATTTCATCTTTCATTTCACCCGATATACGCTGTCTTCTCCAGCGGTTTCTAAGGGCAATTGATACTGCACGCTTTGCTTCATTTTGTCCAATAATGTATTTATCCAGTTCAGAAACAATTTCTCTTGGTGTAAAAAACGGTTGTCCAGACATATTCATAGAACCTCTACTGTTATATTATTATTTGTGTAAATACAGATTTCTGATGCAATCTGTAGAGCATTTCTAACTATTTCTTCGGCTTCAAGGGATGAATGAAGCATAAGTGCCCTTGCGGCTGCCTGGGCAAACGGGCCACCAGAGCCAATAGCAATTACATTATCGTCCGGTTCAATTACATCACCGCTCCCGGATATTAAAAACATATCATCATTATCCGCAACTATCAGAAGTGCTTCGAGCCTTCTTAGTATTTTGTCAGTTCTCCAGTCTTTGCCTAACTCTACTGCGGCTCTTTTTAAATTACCCCTGAATTCCTGGAGCTTGGATTCAAATTTATCGAATAGCGTAATTGCATCAGCCGTGGAACCTGCAAAGCCGATTGCTACCTTATCTTCGTGTATCTTTCTTACTTTTCTTGCAGTGTGTTTAACTGTGGTATTCCCGAGTGTCACCTGTCCATCACCACCTAAAGCAACACTGGAGTTTTTCTTTACACAAACGATTGTAGTACCATGAAAGTTATTCATAATATTCCTCTTTTTTAAGCACGTGGGTGTGTCTTATCGTAAATTTTCATTATCTGCTCAATTGAAGTGTGGGTGTATCTTTGGGTTGTCGAAAGGCTGGAATGCCCAAGCAACTCCTGGATAGACCTCAGATCTGCGCCTCCTCCAAGCAAGTGGGTCGCAAATGTATGTCTCAGGGCATGTGGACTTATTTTCTTGGATATTCCGCTTAATAAACCATACTTCTTCACTATACGTTCTATGCTTCTGGTTGTAAGGCCGCTGCCCCTATTGTTTAAAAACAAGAAATCATCTTTGGGTTTAAGCTCAATTCTTCGCCTGAGGTATTGTAATATTACTTCACGTGCATTAGAACCAAATGGGACTACCCTTTCCTTGTTTCCTTTACCTGAGACTTTAACAAAATTTTCCCTGTGGTCGATATCAAGGACTTTAATATTAGTAAGTTCGCTGACCCGTATGCCGCTTGAGTAAAGCAGTTCAATAATTGCCAGGTCACGTAGTGGCAGTATGCCTTCCTGGTCTATTGAATCAATAAGTTTGAATACTTCATCGACTGATAAGAATACAGGAAGCTCTTTTTCCTTTTTAGGCAATGGAATTAGATTTGCGGGATTTTGTTTTAGATTCCCTTTTCTTACCATAAAATTAAAGAAGGACCTCAGGGTTGTTAGTTTTCTGGATACTGTGGATTTAGAGTTCTTTGTATATAAATTTAATGAATAGAGATTAATAATCTTTGAATTTACTTTTTCAATTTCTGTAGAGGCATCAATTAAGAAATCCTCAAATTCGGTAAGGTCGTTCATATAGGCACGTATTGTGTGCACAGAGTAGTTTCTTTCGTATTTAAGAAACCTTTCAAAATCTATAATATGCCTGTTCATAGGTAAGTATTAATAATTATATATACTTAATACAAGAGTTATATTAACTTACAATAGTAATTGTTTTGAATATAACAAGAGGAAAAAATTAAATTTTTTGAATTTAACTTAGAGGGATTTAATAAGTAAAACTATTTTTTAAAGTTTTTTGCGTAGCTGTATTTGAGCTTAATTCTTTTGGCGCCAATATATCTTTTCTGATAATATTTGCCCTGGAAGTTTGTTATTATCACTTTTTTCTTTGCTGATGATGCATGGATAAAAGTTCCGTCACCCATGTATATACCTACATGTGAAGGAAATTTGGCATAAGTTCTGAAGAACACAAGGTCACCTTTCTGCAGTTTACTTTTACTTACATAATTACCTTTTTTATAAATCCCTCTTGCAGTCCTTGGAAGATTTACATCGAAAGATTTAAAGACCTTGTTTATATACGCCGAGCAGTCAATCCCGGTTTTTGTTGAGGTGCCGCCAAACTTATAGGGTGCACCAAGGTATTTTTTTGCTACCTTGATTAATTCGTTTTTTAACTCAGCTTCATTAGTAAATGTTTTCCTTGTCTTTTTTGATTTTTTTGAAGTAGAGGCATACAGCTGTGATGGAACTTTTAGTTTTTGCCCGGAATAGATGGAATTACCCATCAGGTTATTAGCTTGTTTGATCTTGGTAACTGATGAATTATGCTTCCTGGCTATGGAAGAAAGTGTGTCTCCTCCCCTGACCCTGTAATTTATAATAGTGGCGTTTTTTGATTTCTTGGATGATTTTGCAACTTTTGTACTGGATTTGGAACTTCTTTTTATTGTACTTGTCGGTGGAATAATAAGTTTGTCGCCGGCATAAATTCTGTTACTGTTTAAACCATTAGCAGATTTTAAACTACGTACGGAAATATTAAAGTTGTTTGCTATCTTTAATAAACTGTCACCTTTTGCTACCTTGTATTGAATATCACCAGATTTTGTTACGGTCAATGAACTGTCGGGGACCCTGATCTTGTCTCCAATATCTAATCTGCTTGATTTTAGGTTGTTGTACTGTTTTAGTGTCCTGACATTGACATTAAACTTATTTGCAATTGCAACTAGTGTATCGCCTTTTCTTACGGTGTAGACCCGGTCTTTTTTCGATGATTTTGCTACAAGGTTTGAAGTAGTTCTTGGTACAGCCAGTTTCTGGCCGACCCTTATATTATTGTTTGTTAATCCGTTTGCTTTTTTTAGATCGACTGTTCGAACGTTAAATTTTTCAGCAATCTGGCTAACTGTGTCTCCGTTTCTAACCCTGTAAGAACCTGTGTATGTATCTGTATGGATCTGTTTCTTTACTGCCCGTGTAGGTATTTTTTTGTTTTTCTGGTTTGATTTTACTTGTGTTACTGCTTCACTTTTGGCAACTGCCGTATTATCTTTTGATGGAATTAATAATTGCTGGCCAATATAAAGGTTTGTTTTTTGGAGATTATTTGCTTTTATTATAGTTTTCGAGGATTCAAGGTTGTATTTAACGGCTATGTGCCCAAGTGTTTCCCCGGCTTCTACAACATGATATTTGTTTTCATTTTTCGGGGTTGCTGCTGGTTCTGTATATGTTGGAAATGAAAGTTGTTCCTTAGGCTGCTCGGGTTGTACAACTTCCGGCAATTTAATTCCGCTGCTTTTAGCAACAATTACTGGTTTAACGGCAGGTTCAAAATTCTTGGGTTTTTCCACAATCACAATTGAGTGGGTTGCGGAAGGTATGGTTAATAACTGACCAATCTTTAAATTATTATTATCTAAATTGTTGTGTGCTTTCAGGTCTTTGGTCAAAACGCCGTGATTTTCAGCGATCTGGCTAATGGTATCCCCGCTTTTTACTTTATAAATATTGTTGGGCCCTGTTACCTGTACAACTTTCTCTTTAACTATTTTCTTTTGAGCTGCGGACTGTTTTGTCAGCCTGAGTTCCTGACCAATCTGTAGATTGTTATTTTCAAGATTATTCAGTTCTTTAATGCTGTCTACTGTTGTCCCGTTCTTGATAGCGATTGAATAGAGGCTATCGCCTTTCTTAACCGTGTGTGAAGATTTAAGAATCTTTTTTTCTTTTTTTACAACTATATCTTTAGTAGGGCCTGTGGTGGGATTTGCAGTTGTTGGCGTTGATGGAATTCGTATGGTCTGTCCGACTTTAACAAAGCTGGACTTGAGGCCATTGAATTCAATAATTTCCTTTGAAGAGCTAAGTCCATACTTTTGGGCTATTGACCCAAGGGTATCGCCGCTTTTAATCTTATAAGTAACTATGTTTGACGGGATTAATATTGAAGACCCAATCTTTAGGTTGTTAGACTGGGTATTGTTTGCCTGTTTAATCTTTGAAACTGAAGTATTATGCCTTTTGGCTATGTCGTAAAGGGTATCACCCTGTTGGATTGTATATGTTGTGTTTGCAGCAAAGGATACAACTGTAAAAAAAAGTAAAAATAAAGTTATAGAGACTAATCCAGTCCTCATTTAATACCATCCTCCATATTCATCAATTCAAGTTAACCTGTTAGTGTTAGTTTTCCTTTTAAAAAATCAAAAAGTGTCTTAAGCCTCAGCCTTAACCGTATAAAATTTAAAATATATTATTTCAGCAAATTATACCTTAATAACAAATAAAATTAAATCCATTTCTTAATTTATAATGTAAAGTATAAGAGCTTAGATTAGGAAATACTACATTGTTTAGAATAAATTATCAATAATAAGCAACAATTTGAAAAATATTTAACAGACTGACAACAAATTAAACAATATCATATTAATAAATATTGTTTTGGATTGTTTCAACATTATTATTAATCTAGTAATATTAAAAGATGAAAGTACTTGTGTATTCCCATGAGTTTCCACCGTTTTTGGGCGGACTTGCAACGACCAGTATGAAGTTGGTCGAAGGCCTTTCCAGCCAGGTAAGCTGCCTGATTGCTATTGTACCAAGTTATGGTTCAAACCAGGAAATAATAGATAATAAACTTAACTGTGAGATAAAGCGTGTACCTCTTCTTGGAAGCAGATATATCCGTTCCATACCTTTCTTTCAACAGTTTTTAGGTTTTTTCTTCTTATTTTATCACCTTGTTGTAAATAAACCGGATGTTGTCTTGTTTATTACCGAAGAGGCCGAATCCGTTGGCGGACTGGTCTCAAATTTTGTTGAATTCAAATCTGTAGTAAGGGTTGCGGGCTCAGGGATTGTCACATGTTTTCATGGCTCGGGTTTTAATAAAAGAATCTTAAAATACCCCATGAGTACCCTCTATAAAAAATCAAACAGGATTATAGCTGTAAGCAATTATACGAAATCACTTCTTGAAGGCATAGGTGTAGATGATAAAAAAATCAGGGTTATATATAACGGTGTGAAGAGTTCGATGCTGGAAAGCCCTGTAAATAAGGACAAAGTAGAATTTCTAGAAAAGAAATATAAAATCAATAAAGAAGATAAAGTTATAATAACAATTGCAAGGGTATTACCCCGTAAAGGGCAGGACCACGTAATTAGGGCTCTGCCCGGTGTCCTTAAGAAAGTGCCGAATCTGATATACATGATTGTTGGTGAGGGCAAATACAGGCAGGAATTCGAAAAACTTGCAGTTCAGTTAAATGTCAGCAGCCATGTTATTTTTACAGGCGGAGTAGAGAACAGCAGTATTGTGGATTTTCTTGATTTAAGTGACCTTTTTGTCATGCCTAACAGGGCATGGAACAATAAGGTGGAAGGGCTTCCTAATGCAATTATTGAAGCCAGCGCCCGTGGGAAGGCAGTGATTGCCGGTAACCATTCAGGATCTGTGGAGGCAGTTGTTCACGGAGAAACAGGGCTGCTTGTTGATTCAACAGACCCGGAAAAAATAGGCGATGCAATGACTGAAATACTCACAGATAATCACAAACTAAAAGAATACGGCCTAAAAGGCAAAGAATTTGTCAGAAATAATTTCAGGGAAGATATAATGATAAAAAATTATATTAACCAGATCGAAGAAGTTGCGGACATATAGTGTCTCAGATAGATGATATTTATAAAAAGCTTGTTAACAACACTTCCTGGCTTTTTGCCGGAAAGTCTGTCGGGAGTATCTTCTCCGGTGTCCAGGGAATACTTATTGCCCGGTACCTGGGCCTTGTTCAGTTCGGACTCTTTTCAATTGTTTTAGCATTTGTAGATGTACTGAATATTTTTATAGACCTGAGGGTCTGGGAAGCGGCCACCAAATATGTAGGGGATTACTGGAAAGAGGGAGAAAAGGACAAAGCCTGTTCACTCATAAAGTTCTTTTACCTGATAGATATACTAACTGGCATCCTTGCTTTCATTGTTGCAACAATTACAGCTGAGCTTGCTACAAAGTACTTATTAAAGTCCCCCGGATCAGAAGTCTTTATATATGTATACGCGTTCAGCCTTTTTATTACCTCTCCAAACACCACTTCAAAAGCAATACTCAGGGTCTTCGATAAATTTAAGGCAATAGCATTTATAGGGTCCGTTCAAAACTTTGTGAAAGTCGTCCTGGTCATTATTGCAATACTTCTGGATAAGGGAATATACGGAATTCTGATAGCCTTTGTTGCAGGCAGTTTTATAGGGTTTTTAATTAACTTCTATTATGTAAATATTACGCTAAATGAACACGGACTAAATGGCTGGTGGAAAAGAAAAATCTTTTTTCCCAATTTTCAATTCAGGGAAATCTTTAAATTCCTTCTCCATACAAGTTTTTACGGAAGCCTTAAAGCGTTAAAGGACAAATACCTTGGTATTTTGATACTCGGATATTTTGCCGGGAAAGAAGCAGCCGGTCTTTATAAACTTGCCCGTTCATTTTTGAAAATTATTTCCAAGGTTGCTGATCCTCTTTATGAAGCAATATATCCCGAACTCGTAAAAGTCTATGAAAGTGACAACATTGATAATTTTGTAAATCTGATAAAAAGGGCAACTCTTGGAATGGCAAAAATAATTGTTCCAATAGGAATAGTTGTGTTTATATTTGCTGACCAGATATTAAGCCTGGTTTACGGCAGTGAATTCGGACTAGCCACTGGCGTTGTAAGAATACTTGTCTTTGCAGTCATTATTTCCGACCTTGCTTCATTCACAAGTACCGCATTTCTGGCTGTCGGCAATCCGGGGCTAAGGACCAAGATTGAGACAATTGCACTCATAGTTTATATAACCCTTTTATTTCTGCTGGTCCCATACTTTGCACAGATCGGGGCTGCGCTCTCACTGCTGGCATTTGCACTGGTGCTTGCACTGCTTAATATCGTTAATTTTAATAAATACGTTATAAAACAGGGAAGGTAACTCTTACTCGTATCTTAATGCTTCGATTGGGTTCAGCTTTGAGGCTTTCCTTGCAGGGTATATTCCAAATATTATTCCAACTGCTGCAGCAAAGAAAAAAGAAATCAGTATGGCAAAGATTGAGACAGATACTGGCCAATTTGTAAGTATTGAGACAACCTGGGACACAACAATGCCTATCAATATTCCTACGAGGCCGCCAAATAGTGATAAAATGATGGCTTCGGCAAGGAACTGCTTTAAAATATCGTGACCCCTGGCCCCAACGGCCATCCTTATGCCGATCTCACGGGTTCTCTCGCTAACTGATACAAGCATGATGTTCATAATACCTATGCCTCCTACTACTAGCGAAATCGACGCAATACTCCCAAGGAGCACGGTCATGATCTTTAGTACATTGTTAATAGTATTAATCTGGTTTTCCTGGGTCCTTATATGAAAATCGTTTTCCTGTGTGGGTGAAATATTGTGAGTTCGCTGAAGTACGCCAGTTATCTGGTTCTTTGCCAGCTGGATGTCGTCCTTGCTGTAAACCGATACGGAGATGTTGTCAAGAGTGTTGTCGTTTAAAAGCCTTTTCTGTACAGAGGTAAATGGTACTATTATCAGGTCGTCCTGGTCCTTTCCGCTCGGGGTCTGTCCTATGGAGTCCATAACACCGATTACCACGTACGTGAAATTGCCGATACGGATTTTCTGGCCAACAGGGTTGCCGTTTCCGAAAAGTGTCGACTGAATGGATGAGCCAATTACTGCTACCAGGCCCGCATTTTCTACATCATAGTTGTTAAAAAAAGTGCCCCTCGAGGGAAACCAGTCATTAATATAAATAAACTCAGGGGATACTCCTACAATCTTGGTAAACCAGTTCTTATTCCCGGCTATGGCTGTTGCAGTGGTATCCAGTATTTCGGATACGTACTGGACCGAATTAATCTTTCTTATTTCTTCGGAATCTGTTTTGGTAAGTGGTTTTATGAGGGCATTGTCGTTGGACCTGCCGGTTGTGGCCTGAAACCCGCTGTTAACAATAAGAGATTTACCTCCAAGGGCTGTGAGCTGATTTTCAATCATTTTTTTTGCGCCCTCCGTTATAGTTACGAGAGAGATAACTGCGGCAACCCCTATTATGATCCCAAGGGCGGTCAAAAATGACCTCATCTTGTTTGCTTTTAAAGCATTTAGGGAGATACTTAATGAGTTGATAATATTCATATCAGCAGTAAAAATCGTTTTTAATATTATACATATTATTCGTTTATATATTTAATTATGACAAAAATAAAAATTTGCGGAATTACTAATATGGAAGATGCAATGGCTGCAGTCAAACTTGGCGCAGATGCACTTGGCTTTATATTCTATAAAAAAAGTAAGCGTTATATTAAACCCGCCAAAGCCTCTGAAATTACAAAACTGCTGCCCCCTTTTGTCAAAAAAATAGGAGTATTTACTAACGAAGACCTTGGGGTAATCAGAGATATTACAGGTGAAGTTAAGCTTGATCTGCTACAGATCCACGGTGATGAAACCCCGGAATACTGCGGCCGGCTTGAAAGTCCCTACATAAAAGCCTTCAGGCTGAAAGATGAGACTACACTTCCTGAAGTAAAGGAATATAGTACGGATTACATACTTTTTGATACTTATTCAAAGGATGAATACGGCGGGACAGGACATGCATTTGACTGGAACATACTTAAAGACAAGCCGTTTGAAAATAAACATGTTA
>JAUXJP010000219.1 GCA_030624695.1 Candidatus Dadabacteria bacterium
ATAATATATATGAAAATCTGTCCAGCGAAAAAAATACCCGGCTTTCAGATCACCAGGTGATAATTCTTGCTTCCATGATAGAAAAGGAAACCGGGGCAGAGTCGGAAAGAGAGAATATTTCTGCTGTTTTTCACAACAGGCTTAAAAAAGGTATGAGGCTGGAATGTGACCCGACTGTTATTTACGGAATGGGTGATAGTTATAAGGGGAATATCAGAAAGAAAGATTTGCTTACAAAAACACCTTACAACACTTACCAGATTTACGGACTTCCGGCCGGGCCTATTGCTAACCCCGGAAAGGAAGCATTGCATGCAGCCCTAAACCCATCAGATGTAAATTTTCTTTATTTTGTATCAAAGGGAGATGGCAGTCATTACTTCTCATCAGATTACCGAAGTCATGTAAACGCGGTAAATAAATACATCAGAAACAGGAATAAATACTAGTTTGAAAAATACTTATCAACTGGGTCTACCTGGGCTTTTACCTCTTTTTTGTTGCTAAAGAATGTGTCTTTTCTTTCAATTTTAATTAGTCCGTCTTTTCCCTTTGATGCTACAAACTGAGTCCCGACTGTTTCATGGGATACTTGCTGTAGAATTTTTGGATAGTTCTTGGAACCTATAAAGATTGAATGAATGCAGACACCAAGTTTTTTTGCAAGGACTCTTTCACTAAGTACATCACAGTCCCCTGATGTAGGTATTCCATCAGTAATAAAAAGGATATGCTTGTTCCTCAAACCCCTGCCCCTGAATTCTGAAAGGGATTCTTTAAGAGCGTCTTCATAGTTAGTATTTCCGGAACATTCCGTATTTGATGAAAGGTTTAATACCCAGTTGTAATCACGTGTAAAAAACTTTGCGTTCTTTTTATACTTAAATGATTTATGATTAAATTCCACATAACCCACTCTCATGCTCTTTGACCTTGCAAGTTCAATTACACCCTTTACTACGGAAGAGGACCATTCACTGTATACTCCCATCATCGAGGTACTTACGTCCCTGAGTATGGCTATTTCTCCTCCAAGCCTTTCTTTCTCTCTTCTATGTACCCTTGGGAGCTGGGGTGACAGATTGTCTGCCCATATAAATGCATCCATAGGATCAACATCTTCGACTTCGTCGAAGTTAATCATCTTTTTCCAGGTCCTTGGAACACCACCAGGATGGAAGGCCTTCCTTGCAATATTTCTCTGGAAGTTCCCATCCAGGACTTTCATAATCATTTTTATATTGTCTGCAGTATCGAGGTTTCTTTTTCCGGGTGTGAGAAGATCATCATCTTCGCCTGAATTTTTGGATTTACTTGCAAATATTTTATCAGTGCTGGAATCCTTGTCATCAGTGCTGCCGTCATCAAACGGCAGGCCGTTAGGGTCGGAAGGAAAGTTCAAATCATCGGGAAGATTAATCTCATTTTCCTGATTAATATTTTCCTTTAATTCTTTAAGGGCCTGAAAAAAAGTTTTCCTTGCATCGGATACTTCATCTTCCGACTGCTTGTCAGATTCATCATCAGGCTTTTCTTTAAGTTTCTGGTCGTCAGGTAAATCCTGATCAAACTCGGACATAGGCTCATCAGCTTCGTCTCTTAGCTTGTCATTTGGATTTTTTTTTTACGGTCAAGATTTTGCAGAATGTCATCCAGCTGGTCATAGATATCCTCTGGAATTCTGAATGCTGTCATGTATTTTAGAGCCTGAAGGTCTTCCATGGAACATACATCCCTGCCGGATATGAGTGCATGAGCACGAATTATCTTGAGTGACTTAACAAAAAAAGTTCTGTCAGATATAAGTGAATTTGTTTCATTTAATCCGTAATCTTCAATCAAGATTATAACAAAGTTGGCAAGTCCCTCCCGAACTTCAACTGGTATTTCCAATTTGTGAATTTTATCATAAGACTCATCAAGCAGTTCCTTACTTACAGACACGGGTATATCTTCATTGAATGATTTCTTAGTATAAAGTTCGATTACCTTCCTTGCATCATCCCAGTCCTTACCGTATGCAAGCCCGAGGGCTTTTACCTGAAGTACAAACCTGTCAAGGTTAGCAGGGTCAAGAGGTTCATTATAATACTCGTCTGCTGTTGGATTGCTTGTGGCAATAGCCGTCATAAGCGGGATTGATTCGTTAAAAAACTTTCTTTCGTTGAGAATACGAAGCAGTACGTTTAAAGATTCTCCTGGTGCCCTTGAAATATCATCAAGAAGGCAAATCTCGGATTTTAAAATACCACCCTTAACTATCTTCTGTTTTATTATTTCGCCTTCATCACTTTGTTCCTTGGATATTACAAGATCACCAATTAATTCGGAGAGCCTGGTGTCCCTGTGAAGCTGATAGAAAAAGAAATTGAGCTGAGCGGCGGCGGAGATAATTTCTGCCAACATAGTTTTTGCCGTTCCGGGGGGTCCTTCGATATATATATGCTCCCTTGATATTATTCCAAGCAGCAGGGCCATTTTTACCTGGTCATGCCCAACTACATGTTTGTCCATCTCAACCTTTAATTTTAAAATTGGGTTTTCATTATCCATTATGTAAGGTAGCTCCGACGTAATTAGTAGTAGGAAATTCTACATAAGTAATAACTTCATTGCAATCTATTTAAGTTGATTAAATCCAGAAAATACATTTTTAATGAAAAATAAACTATAATAAGCATTATCTTTTTTACATAAAAATTTTTATTTAAATTAAATATATTTTTGTTAAATAGGATTTTGATCTTAAAATTAGTATTAACAATCAAAATGGTACATTTTGTTAAACTATGATAATCCAATGCGAAGCATGTAAAACGAAGTTCAGGGTAGGTGACGACAAGGTCAAGCCACCTGGAATCAAGGTAAGATGTTCAAAATGTGGTGAAGTTTTCTTTTTTGAATACAGCCTCCACGAAGAGCACAG
>JAUXJP010000016.1 GCA_030624695.1 Candidatus Dadabacteria bacterium
AGAAATATTTATAAAATCAGTGTCTTTAGAACTATATTGTTCAAGCAATTCTCTCAGGTTTATTTGCTGGAAATAAAAATCATTAAAGTCACCGAGGTTATCCTGTAGTTTTTTTAACTGTGATATTATTATATCCATTTTCTCAGCAGGAAATAATGAACTGAAAAATTCAAGCAGGTAACGAAGTTTTTTACATTCTATTCTTAGTTCATGGAGCATTGCATCAGGTGTGCCGTCTTCTATCAAGAGTCCTGTAGAAACAACTTTGTTATATTTTTTCCATATAAATTTTTTTGCAAGGGGTAGTATGGAGACAATGGAGTTTTTGGCCGGTTCTTCATCGGTATAAATATTTTGGATACAGTTTTCTACATCTTTAATCTTATTTTTATATATATTTGCTGACAGGACCGCCTTTAATTTTCTTTGTTCCAGTTTTCTTTCATTCTCAAGATTATTAAATACCGGTTCAATACCTTTTCTTAGTTTTTCAGGGAGCATGCTTGTGTATTCATCTTTCATAAGAAGATACACATCAAGGTCTCTCAGGCGATTAGTAAGTTTTCCTATACTGGAAAAGTCATTTTTCAGTTTAAGTGTAATTTTAGCAGGAAATATATATTTAATTTGTGAAATAGCGGACCGTGCCCTTCTGACAGCCACCCTGAAATCATGTAGAAATTCGGTATCAATGTCATTTTTTATACCATTTTCGTTGATCTTCATGGTATTGATAAGATGGCTCAGAATTTGCTTTAATGCTTCTCCCGATGTAATTCCGGGTTCAATAATGAGTTTGAATTTGGAGTTGTAACTGCCTGGCTGTATACCAGAGATACTCAGGGCTTCAAAGTAAGGGACAGAATTACTTTTTATAAGACCCTTTTTCATGAGTAACTTGTCAATAACTGAAAATTCTTTCTGATATCCTCTTATGGATTCAAGAATAATTTGTTTAAGCAGAATTGTTGGCAGCTTTTTACTTTCAAGTGTTTGAAAAGCAAGCCGGGCAACTATCTTATCATCATCGTTTTTTATTTGATAGGTATTTATATTTTCTGAAATGGTTATTAACAGAATTAAAGCCCTTATGCCCAGGTATTTTGAAAGTTCATTTTTTAATTCACTATTAGGGAAGTCTTCATAAAAAGCAGGAATTTTTTTAATGTTCCATGGTAGGGATATAGTCTTTTGTCCTTTTTTTAGATTATACAAATATAATGAACTATTATCTTTAATCAGTGTAAGGCTGTTTTTATATAGCCTCCAGTCGAAGGTGTCATAGAATTTTAAATCCTTAGTTGAGGGATCATTTACTGAAAGAAAAACATTCAGTCCTAATTCCTTGGTAAAATCATCAGCTAAGTAATTGGTGGATTTATAACGTTGTATTCTATTTTTTTTGTTTTTCATTTTTATTACCGGCTTCACGCATAGCGGATGTTGTACATGCCATATAATCAACTGGTTTATAGGCTTTGATGAGGAATTTAAATGCAATCATTGTATCAATAAGATTTGATAATTTTTCTTTTGAAATTTTTCCTTTTACAAATACATCTTCACCTAGTCTCAAAGGAACCATAAAAAGCGCATCTTTCTTAAAAGTTGCAGACTTGTCATCTTCAAATACCTGGCTAAATAATAGCCTTACAGCGTTTGTTCCAATATCTATAGCGGCAAATATCAATAAGTTTCTCCTGGTAAATCATATATAATAAAAATTTAATTTTTGTTGAAGTTTAACTTAAAGGTATTTTATTATAAATCTATTAGTAAATAAAATATCTGGACCTAAGATTTCAAATTTCTTATTATGATATTAATATTTAAATGATAGCTTAAATCTTTTTTAAGAAAATTGTTATGAATAATTTAGATAATCCTATAATTGGCGAATACAAAAAGATTGATAATCCGTATAATGGTATTTCTGTAAAGGATTACAACGTTGAAAAACGCAGGCTACAGATTGAACTGCTTAATATTCAGCAAAATATTGTAAAAAACAAAAGAAAGCTTTGTATTACATTTGACGGCAGAGATGCTGCTGGAAAAGGGTCCACGATTTTACGATTAACTGAAAATTTAATGCCCCAGTACTTCAGGGTAGTTACGCTTGGTATTCCAACCAAACAGGAATCAAAATACTGGTTTAAACGCTATGAAAAACAGCTGCCCAAAAAAGGTGAAGTAGTCTTTTTTGACCGGTCCTGGTATAACCGGGCATCGATCGAGCCTACAATGGGATACTGTAGTGAAAAGCAGTATAAATACTTTATGGACAAGGTGTTGGACTGGGAGCACAAATTGATTTCCAATGGTATGGAGCTTATGAAGTTTTATCTGTCAGTTGACAGGGAACACCAGCTCGGCCGTTTCCAGGATAGACTCTCAGACCCACTCAAATTTTGGAAGTTTTCCCAAAATGATCTCCATGCGAGAAAACTCTGGGAATCATATACAAAATATAAAAACCAAATGTTTACTCATACTTCTTCAAAAAAGTCTCCATGGTTTAATGTGGATGCCAATTCAAAAACGGAAGCAAGGTTAAACTGTATGCTGCAAGTGGTTAAGAAATTTGGCAATAAGAAATTTATACCCCTGACTGGTGTTGATGTAATAGATAAGTATAGTATTGAAATTAACGGTGTTGTATTTGAAAATTTAAATTCTCTGCAATATTCAACTTTAAAAGAATTAAAATCAAACAAGTCGAAATAAACTGAATTATGAATCTGATAAAGACACTTGGATTACCGGTTATACAGTCAGCCGGGGGGTTGGTATATAACAACGATTACCATATTCTCCTGATATTTAAAAAAGGGAAATGGGACCTGCCTAAGGGCGGATTAAGCGCAAAAGAATCTTCACATATTAAAACAGCTGTCAGGGAAGTTAACGAAGAAACAGGAATTGATAAGGATAAATTAGAAGTTAAAGGCAAAATAGTTTCAACCTGGCATTCCACAAGAAATAAAAAAGGGCAGGTATTAAAGAAAACACATTGGTACCTTATGCATTACAACGGCAAGGACGCTGACGTTATACCTCAGCTTGCAGAAGGAATCATTGAATGCCGATGGGTCCACCTGAGTGATCTTGATAGTTACAGGCCGCTTATATTAACCCGTATTCAGTATGTTATAGATTTCTGGCTGGAAAACCTGGCATATGATACCAATATTTAATAATTCTATTTTTTTACCTCAACAATATTCAACTTAAATTTTGGATCAAATTTATTACTGCAAATATTACAGGAGTACAGTTTGCTTACTTTCCTGTAAAGATTTGTTTTATTCCCACAACAAGGGCATGTACCAATATATTTTGCTGAAGGTAGATTAACTTCCTTGAGATCAGCACATCTTATGGGATTGCACCCCACATCACGAGCAATCTTTTTCCAGTCGTTTCCATGATTTGTTTTACCTGTTTTTTTATAATGAAGTGCATGTGCTATTTCATGAAGGAGAGTATCTTTCATTATTGGAAAGGGATTTATTTTAAGATAAGCATTTGAAATAGAGATTATTTTTTTTGAACAGTTGCAGTGTCCAAGTGTTCTTTTCCGGTTTGAAAAATTAATTTCCCAGTCGAAAAGGTCCCATTTTCTTTTCTGCAACCGCCATTCGGAGAATATCTGGTCTTTAGTGGTCATTTTTTTGAGAAACTATTATACCACTGTAAAAAAATAAGATAGACTTTCCCTGATTTTATTATGGCACTTATAAGCATACAGGAAGTAACACATTCATACGGCGGCCCCCTACTCCTTGATAAGGTTAATTATCAGCTCAAAAAAAACGAGAGGGTGGCCCTTATAGGAAGAAATGGTGAAGGTAAAACCACCTTGCTAACACTTATGGCAAATATGCAAAAACCTGATAGCGGTAAAGTCGTATACGAAAAAGGTGTAAAGGTCGGTTACCTTCCGCAGCAAATAGATTCTAATCTCGAAGGAACAGTTTTTGAAATTGTCCTGTCAGGCCTTGGCAAAAGGGCAGAACTTCTGAGTGAATACCAGGATACATATAGTAAACTTCAAACTACACATTCCGAAGAACTTATAAGTAAACTTAATGAGCTCCAGGTAAAGCTTGAAAGTGCTGACTCCTGGAAGGTTTACAACGAAGTTAAATTGATACTGAGTAAATTAAAACTTAATCCCGATGATAAGTTTAATAAGATGTCCGGAGGACAAAAAAGAAGGGTACTTCTGGCAAGGGCACTGGTTGAAAACCCGGACGTGCTTTTACTGGATGAACCTACAAACCATCTTGATATTGATTCTATAAACTGGCTTGAAAACTTCTTAAATGATTACAGGGGAACTCTTTTATTTATAACCCACGATAGGGCATTTCTGGACAATATATCTAATAAGATCATTGAACTTGACCGGGGACGGTTATTTATCTGGAAGTGTGATTACAGGAGCTACCTGCTGCATAAAGAGGAACAGGAAAGGTCAGAAGACAAGGAAAGGCAGCTTTTTGATAAAAAACTTGCCGAGGAAGAAGTATGGATAAGGCAGGGTATAAGGGCCAGAAGGACCCGTAACGAGGGCCGTGTCAGGGCACTTAAAAAAATGAGGGAAGAAAAAAGGTCACAAAGGGAAAGAGTAGGAAAAGTACGGTTTAAAACTCCGGATACCTATCTTTCAGGGAGGCTGATTGCAGAAACAACGGAGATTTCCCATAAATATAATGATGAATACCTGATCAGTGATTTTTCGACCCAGGTAATGAGGGGAGATAAAATAGGCCTTATCGGGCCTAATGGTTCGGGAAAAACAACCCTTCTTAATATACTTCTAGGAAAACTAAAACCAACATTCGGAGAGGTGATTGTTGGTACAAATCTGGACATAGCATATTTTGACCAGCACAGGGCTGAACTTGATGAAGAAAAATCAGTCATGGAGAACTTAAGCGGAGGATCTCCTACCCTTACCATAAATGAAAAACAGGTACATATTGTAAGTTATCTCCAGGATTTCCTCTTTTCTGCTGACCGTGCACGATCTTCTATAAAATCATTGTCAGGTGGTGAACGTAACAGGCTGCTGTTTGCCATTCTGTTTTCCCGCCCTTCCAACCTGCTTGTTATGGACGAACCCACAAACGACCTCGACATAGAAACACTTGAACTGCTTGAAGAACTGTTAATCCAATATAAAGGGACTATCCTGCTTGTGAGCCATGACAGGGTTTTTCTGAATAATGTTGTAACATCCACAATGGTATTTGAAGGTAATGGGGTTGTTATGGAGTATCCAGGAGGTTACGAAGACTGGAAAAGCCAGCAAGTGCAGGAAAATTCTGAAATCAAAGTTGAAACGAAACCAAAGAAAAAAAAAGAAAAGACAGAAAAACCCAGGAAACTATCATTTAAGGAACGAAAGGACCTTGATGAAATGCCCGGATTAATCGAACGGCTCGAGAAGGAACAGGAAGAACTATACTTGACCATGACTGACCCGGAGTACTATAAGAAAACTGCTGAAGAAATTAAAACAATTAATGAAAGGTCTGAAAAAATTAAAGAAGAGCTTTCAACTGCATTTGATAGGTGGGATTTCCTGGATCAGCTTAAAAAGGAAATTGAAAAAGAAAGCTGAAACTATACCTCAGCTTTACTCTTCTTTTTAGCGATTGCTCTTTTAACTGCATCAAGCTCCATTTTACGGAGCCTTTTTGATTTAGGTGTAATTTCAACAAGCTCATCTTCAGCAATAAACTCAATAGCCTGGTCAAGTGAAAGGGGCCTTGGCGGCCTTAGTACCACAGTTGCTTCGGACGTAGAGCTTCTCATATTTGTAAGCTTCTTTTCTCGTACAATGTTTATGTCCAGATCACCGCTCCTGTTTCTTTCCCCTACTACCATCCCTGCATAAACTTTTGTCCCGACATCCACAAAAAGCTCACCTCTATCGACCATTGATAGGCTTGCATAGGTGGTTGTTTTCCCTGGCCTGTCTGAGACTAGTGCTCCCGATTGCCTCTGAGGAATAGGTCCGTACCATGGTTCAAAACTTTCAAAAAGTGTATTCATAACACCGGAGCCCTTTGTTTCGATCTGAAACTTCGACCTGAAACCAATAAGACCCCTGGAAGTAATAAGGAATTCAAGATCAACCCTGCCGTTACCAAGATTCTGAAGATTTACCATCTTACCTTTTCTTTCAGCAACAATTTCCGTTATTACTCCAACGTGTTTCTCTACCACGTCTACAAACATACGTTCAACGGGTTCCATTAAGACATTTTTTTCTTTTTTAGTTATTACCTGTGGTTTTGAAACCATAAACTCAAAACCTTCTCTTCGCATAGTTTCAATGAGAATTGCCATCTGGAGTTCGCCCCTTCCTGCAACTTCATACGCATCAGCCCTGTCAGTTGCTTTTACCTGTATAGCTATATTCCCAAGGACTTCTTTTTCAAGTCTTTCTTTTATATGTCTTGAGGTAAGGAATTTTCCCTCGGTTCCGGCAAATGGTCCGTTATTTACATAAAATATCATTGATATTGTCGGTTCATCCACTTTTATACGGGGCAGTGCCACAGGGTTGTCAGCTAATGAAATGGTATCGCCTATCTTTACATCGTCCACACCAGCGATTGCTGCAATATCTCCGGCTTCCATAGTTTCAACAGCAGTTTTCTGCAGTCCCTGGAATGAATATAAAACCGAAATTTTTATATTTGTAGTTGTTCCGTCTTCATTACAAAGAGCGTAATTCTTATTTGATTCAAGTTTGCCGTTAAATATACGTCCTATTGCAATCCTTCCGACATAGTTATCATAATCCAGATTGGTAATAAGAAACTGGGTTAATTCTTCATTTTCTACTTCTGGGCCAGGTATAGACTCAACTATTGTGTTAAATAGCGGCTCCAGATTTTCTGAGTCGTCATCAAGTGATAGTTTCGACATGCCGAGCTTGGCATTTGTATAGATGATTGGGAAATCAATCTGCTGGTCATCAGCATCGAGTTCTATAAAAAGATCATAAACTTCGTTAATTACCTCATCGGGCCTTGCATCGGCACGGTCGATTTTATTGATTACGAGAATTACAGGAAGTTTTTTCTCAAGTGCTTTTTTTACAACAAATCTTGTCTGGGGAAGGGGGCCTTCACTCGAATCTACAAGAAGAAGTGCACCATCAACCATATTGAGACTTCTTTCCACTTCACCGCCAAAGTCAGCATGGCCCGGCGTATCCACGATATTTATCTTTATATCTTTATAATGAACCGCGGTGTTCTTTGCCATAATGGTAATGCCACGTTCCTTCTCCAGTTCCATTGAGTCCATTACCCTTTCACCGACATGTTCATGTTCACTAAAAATATTACTCTGGTCGAGCATTGCATCCACAAGGGTTGTCTTTCCATGGTCCACATGGGCTATGATTGCAATATTTCTTATACTGTCTTTTTTCATTCGAACTTTTTTCTTCCTTAATAAATTAAAAGATTGAACAGTATTAATGAATTATTCGTTAATACAAGGTTTAAATTTAGATTATATAGAATTAAAAAAAGGGGGTACTGCAGCAATTCTGTGTGACTGAGTTTTATTTAAAAAATTTGGGTTTTTTTAAATTAAAAGGAGTTTTTCTTATTACATCATTAACTTCGGAAGGCAGGTATCTGCGGTAATCAAAAATATCATCAAACTGTCTAAGCATTGCCTGTGTCATCACCCTTGGGACTATGGGTATTCCGTTTACAAGTGTTGTGTAATAGCCGCCTGAGACATGAACTGTTTTTGACCCTAGATTAAACTCTTCAGCTCATCAAGCATCTGGTTTAATTTTTCTATTTCTATTTCGTATTTGTCTGAAATTCTTTTTATATCCCGGGAATCAATTTTACTTTCGATTGTTGCTTTAACATCGGATTTTATCTCCGGACTTTGCTGTTCTGATAGATGCTGAATCCTGAGTACGTCATTCCTGGAGTAGTGTCCAAGGGAATCAAATATGGCTTTTACAGCTTTTATCTGGTTGGCATAACATTCACTGTAAAGTATGGCATCTTTTTCAAAATGAGGTTCAAACAGATGCCTTCCGGCAGGGTTTATTATAGCACTTCCACCCGATGACCAGTCATAATTCATATGGTCACCGTTTTTTATATGGTCCCATTTTTCAGGGAAATCGTCTTCTGTGAGGAAACCGCAGGCACTTAGAACAAAGGAGCCTGCTTCAAAGGCATGTACACGTGCAACAGATTGAATCAGGCAGTTGTTCCCACCTGGGCTTGTATCTGCATCGAGGAGCTGGTCTTTACCACGCTGCCAGTTGCCTGGCCATACCGCAATATGAAACTCTTCACCCTGGCTTATCATATGTGCCCTGACAAGTGTCATATGGTTTTCCCAGCAAATTAATCCACCAATTCTACCAATTTCAGTATCATATACATTTAAGTCGGTTCCGTCTCCCATTCCCCAGTAAACTCTCTCAGTATAAGTAGGCACGAGTTTTCTATGCCTGCCCATTACTTCGCCGTATTTATCAATAAACAGGAGAGAGTTGTATACAGTCTGGCTTCCTGGTTTGTCTGAAAGTTCGTTACATCCCATTACAAGATAAGCCCCGGCTTCCATTGCAGCTTTGC
This sequence comes from Candidatus Dadabacteria bacterium, assembly GCA_030624695.1. Lineage (GTDB taxonomy): Bacteria > Desulfobacterota_D > UBA1144 > Nemesobacterales > JAJCZQ01 > JAJCZQ01. The sequence continues at coordinate 8,643 of JAUXJP010000016.1, forward strand.
CGAGTATTTCCGTATCCTCTCCCGGGATTGATACTGAATTTTCCTGCAGAGCAATCATGTAATCTGTCCAGTCATGGGGATTACTTTCATATCCAAGAGTGTAAAATGCAGGGTAACAAGGTATAAAAGCTTCCGGAAAGACGATTAACTCTGCACCATTTTCACCTGCTTCCTTAATATACCGGCAGGCTTTCTCTATGGTCTTTTCCTTGTCCATAAACACAGGTGCAAGCTGTGCAACGGCTACCTTTACTTTTTCTTTTCCGCCAAGGACTTTGTTCATTATATATAATTTATGTTGCTACCCAGCCACCATCAACTGAAAGCATTGTTCCGGTCATAAAACCAATGCTGTCATCACAAAGGAATAATACTGCATGTGCAATCTCTTCTGGGGTACCGAAACGCCCCATCGGATGAAATGATTTGAAAAGTTCTTCTGCAGCATCCCTGTCGGGCATACCGTCCAGTAGTCCGTCTACCATCGGAGTTTCAATGGTACCGGGGCAGATTGCATTAACCCTGATGCCGTCCTTCGCATAGTCAAGGGCCATACTTCGTGTTAACTGCGTTATTGCTCCCTTTGTGGAATTATATGCTGCAACGCCCGGCAATGCCTTGAGACCAAGTACAGAAGAGTTGTTTACAATACATCCTCCGCCATTTTCGAGCATATGAGGAATGGTGAACTTTGACATCAGGTACGTGCCCCTGACATTGATGGCAAATATTTTGTCCCAGAAATCAATCTCTGTTTCGTGTGTACGGCCCACGCCCAGAATCCCTGCATTGTTAATAAGAATATCAATTTTGCCATATTTATCCAAAGTGAAATCCACTGCTTCCCTGCAGTCGGATTCTATTGAAACGTCACTTACTATGTGTGATATTTCGTGGCCGGCTTCTTTGGCTTTCTCAACTTTTTCAACAAGTGTTTTCTCCGTACGTCCGGTAATAACTACATTTGCGCCTTCCTGTGCAAACAGATGGGCTGTTGCTTTACCCAGACCCAGGCTTCCTCCTGTTATTAATGCTACTTTACCTTCTAGTTTCATATTACACCTTCCCTTCAATTAAATTTATTAAATATAATATCTTATAGTGAGGATAAAATATCAAGTAATTAGAAAATATTTAATACAGGTTAAACATTAAAGTAATAGTTTTCTTAAAAAAAGGGGCATTAGTCCCTTTTTTTGTTTTATTAAATATTTTTTGCCTATTCTTGGGGATTTATCTTTTTTACTTTAAGTTTTATCCCGAAATTTTACGATTCCAGTTAACTTATTACTGTGACTGGAGCTGGCATATACCGTTTTTACCCGGTGAGCCGGTAAGTGATTCCTGTTCCCCGGAATACCAGCAAATGCATACACCCAGCTCACCACAGTCAAAAGTGTCTTCACAAGGCTGGCCGGTTTTACAGTTGTTGCATTCAGCTGTTCCTGTATTCAAAGCAAGGCCGCCAATAAAAAGAACAGATAAGATAAAAAGTCCTATAAAATATTTTTTCATTTAACTCACCTCTTATATATAATACATCAAGCTTAATAAATTGAATATAAAGAATATTCTATTTTCTTTCTGACTGATTTTGGGGCTATAATTATATTTAATTTATAAATACCGGAGGTTTTAAAATGTGTGCAGCAACTGCGAGACATATATTAGTATCAACTGAAGAGTTTTGTAACGATTTAAAGAACCAGATTGAAGGAGGTGCAGACTTTGGTGAAGTGGCAAAAGAGCATTCACAGTGCCCATCAGGCAAGGCTGGCGGAAATCTTGGTGAGTTCGGGCCAGGCCAAATGGTCCCCGAGTTTGACGCAGTTGTTTTCATAAAAGAGGTTAACAAGGTACATGGGCCTGTAAAAACTCAGTTTGGTTACCATTTAATTGAAATAACAAGAC
>JAUXJP010000249.1 GCA_030624695.1 Candidatus Dadabacteria bacterium
AATTGAGCGCGGTCTGAACGCCCTGTGGACAAACGGCGGTCTGATGTATTCTCCGCCATTTAAATAATCATTATAACCAAACTGTTAAGCCGATAAGCTTGCAAACAAATGGGCTTATCGGCTTAACAATGTTATAATCTGCAAATTTATCGACTCTTCAGCGATTTAATTTTAATCAGAGATGAACGATGCAAGAAATCAGTACCGGCACGACAGCCGACAACATACCGAAAAAAGTCCCATTTTTCAATGACCCTGCCAAGCGATCGATTATGTTTCAGTTGGGCGTTATGCTCATATTGGGGTTTCTTGGGTATTATCTGATTGCAAACACAATGGCAAACCTTGAAAGACAGTCAATCGCAACCGGCCTCGGCTTTCTTGAAAAGGAATCCTCATTTGAAATCGGCGAGTCACTGATATCCTATTCGGCAGCCGATACATATGCCCGCGCGCTTCTGGTGGGCGTTATAAACACCTTAATTGTTTCATTTATCGGGATCATTCTCACAGTCATATTAGGTACTGTCATCGGGGTGGCCCGTCTGTCCGCAAACTGGTTGGTATCAAGAATGTCTGCCGTTTATATAGAGGTTTTCCAGAACATACCGGTGCTGTTGCAGATCTTTTTCTGGTATGCAATTTTTTATTAATTCCTGCCATCCCCGAGGCAGGCGTTAGGCCCGGTTACCGGTGTATTTTTATGTAATCGCGGACTGGTTTTTGCTGTCCCGGCATCACACCCGGCTCACAAATACATGGCTGTGGCATTTTTAGGCGGTTGTGTCTTGGTTTATCTGCTGCGTCGATGGGCAAGGAAACGTCAGGAAAGAACCGGAAAGCCATTTCCTGTTTTTCGAGTATCTGTGGGTATTATTATCGGTCTTCCTTTGATCACCTGGTGGCTTGCCGGTGCACCGACGGCAATGGATTTTCCGGTACTTGCGGGATTTAATTTCAAAGGCGGCGTTAATATCAGTCCGGAGTTCACTGCGCTATTGCTGGGTTTAGTTCTTTATACTGCTGCATTTGTGGCGGAAGCTGTCCGTGCCGGTATACAGTCGGTCAGCAAGGGTCAGACAGAGGCCGCCATGTCCATGGGCCTTAAGTCCGGCAAGGTCTTAAACCTGGTTATATTACCTCAGGCTTTGCGGGTAATAATTCCACCACTTACCAATCAGATGTTGAGCCTGACCAAGAACAGTTCCTTGGCGGTTGCCATCGGGTATCCGGATTTTGTTTCCGTGGCCGGGACAACGATCAACCAGACCGGACAGGCTATGGAAGGTATTGCAATGATGATGGTGGTGTATCTTTTTTTTAGCCTGACTACATCAGCCTTTATGAACTGGTATAATAAGAAAACGGCGCTTGTGGAAAGATAGATAAAATTGACGTGACCGCGGGAGTCTTTAAATCAATTCTGAAAACATGACTGAAGCTATAGTAGAACAGACAGAAGAAACTATAAAACCACCGGCTACCAGTGTGGGAGTCATAGGATGGATAAAAGCCAATCTGTTCAACAGCTGGTTCAACGCTGTTTTAACCATCGTTATCTTGTATTTTTTTTGGAAAATTGTGCCGTCCTTTATCAGGTGGGCGTTCATCGACAGTTTATGGATGTCCACCGGAGCAGAATGTCATGAAGCCGGTGGTGCATGCTGGTCTATCATCCCTGCAAATATTCGGTTCATCCTGTTCGGTTTCTTTCCCTATGAGTTGCAGTGGCGGCCTTTGCTGGCCATGATTATGTTAGTGGGCCTTCTTTATTACAGTCAGAACCGAAAACATTGGAAAAAGTCCCTGGCCTATGCATGGTTTATCGGTCTTTTCATCATGGGCCTGTTAATGAAGGGTGGGCTCTTCGGCTTAGCTCCAGTAGAAAGCTCTCAATGGGGAGGATTGCCACTCACCCTTCTTCTTTCTGTTTTCGGGCTGACAGCCGCATATCCTTTAGGTGTCTTATTTGCCCTGGGGCGCCAATCCAAGATGCCTGCAATAAAGACGGTTTGTATTGTATATATCGAACTAATCCGCGGGGTACCGTTGATTACCCTCCTCTTCATGTCCTCGGTTGTAGTCCCCCTGTTTTTACCCGAAGGTATTACAATCAATAAGATTCTCCGGGCTCAGGTAGCTATCATTCTATTTACAGCTGCATATATTGCTGAAGTGGTCCGGGGTGGACTTCAGGGTATGAGCAAAGGGCAGTACGAGGCTGCCGAGTCTATTGGGTTGAATTATTACCAGACCATGCGACTGGTTATTCTGCCCCAGGCGTTGAAAATCGTAATTCCGCCCACGGTCAGTCAGCTTATCTCCGCCTTCAAGGATACATCCCTGGTGGTGATTATTGCATTGTATGACCTGCTGAAGACGACACAGTCCGTCCTCTCTGATCCGAAATGGATGGGATTTTCCACAGAAGCTTATATTTTTATTGCTTTGATCTATTTTGTGTGTTGTTTTTCCATGTCAAACTACAGCCGTCGTCTGGAACAGGAACTGGACACAGGCCTATGAATTGAGTAAATAGAGTGAGACATTTATGAGTAACAAACAGCCGGAAAAGAATGAAAAAGAGGCGTCAAATGACGCCATTATTGAAATCATCGAAATGCACAAATGGTTCGGTGAATTTCATGTTCTTAACAATAT
>JAUXJP010000035.1 GCA_030624695.1 Candidatus Dadabacteria bacterium
GTACAATAGAACATGCTGTTAATATAATTTTTGTTGATAAAAACGGACTGGAAATTGAATACTCAGAAGACAATTAAGGCCTTGGGAAGGATATTAAGAGTGGAGACGGCTTCTATAGCCGCTGTTACGGCTATAGAGTATCATTTTGGTGATCTTTAATACTGCTTATCTTCTGATCAATTTCCACTATATAATTTTTTAAATTTAACCTTTTAGTTTTATAAACGGATTCACTTATAGAATTTTTATTATATTCTTCATCAAGTTCTATTATACTTTTTAACAACTTATCCCTTTTTAACAGCAACTCGTCAGTATTATCCTTTTTTTTATTTTCAGTGCGTGTAATAAGACCAATTATAAATACAGATAAAAATAGTGCTGCAAAAATTATTATGGGAAACAGGTCAAGGTATTTCAATGATAAAGACCTGCTGGTAATTATAATAGTGTAACTATAACCTGATTTAAGGTTGTTACCGGACCATCTTTGATAATTTTTATTTTCTATAGTTACAGGTTCAAGCTCATTTAGGGAACTTACTTCTACTGCTCCCTTCTCATCGTCAACAAGCAGGAGCAATGTGGATACATCAGACATTATTTCTTTTTCGATGAGGTTTTTACCAAATTCAAGTGGGACATCATAAGTTAGTACAACTCTTTTTCTTCCCGGAGGAAATCCTGAACTATCATAGACAATATTTCTCTCTCTTTTAATATTTTCATTATCAAGTCCTTCCTCGAACCGAAGATTTACAGCATTTGAAGGTATATAAAATTTCAAAGTACGTCTAAGGTTGTTATCACCTTGTTTACCGACATATATTTTATTACCTCGGTTTTCAAAATCATAAATTTCAGCAATAGATACTGTTTTTTCTTCAACACTTAATATTTCATGATTTAAATTTAGAAAAATCTCCGAATCATTGTCCGTAGTTTCGAACAAGGGTAGTTTTAAGTCAATGGAACCTTTATCCGGTGGAAATACCATTTTTGCTGTTTCATACTCAAGCCCTTTATGCTTGATCTTGATTGAATAACTATTTACCCAGCTTAATCCTTTAAATGTAAATTTTCCGCTTGCATCCGTTATTTGAAGTTTTTCATCTGTTAACCTGTCGCCAATAAATGACTTTAGATAGATATCATTTCCCTCAGCTCCAACACCACTGCTTTCATTAATCAATACACCCTCAATTACACCATCGTCTTCTTTTTGTCTTTTAATATCGTTGTTGAAAAGAAAATTAGTAATAAGTTCCGCATTGTGTTCACTTATACCCAGTTGAGGCATAGGGGGGTAACCCGGATTATAAGGTTTTTTATTTGTCTGGCTGTAAACAGTTTCTGGATTTAATATCCAGGCATTAACCTGCTCTTTATTGTATTTTTTAGAAATATCATACAGGTCCGGGCCTACAAAACGCCCTCTCCCTATTGTATGGCACCTTGAGCATCTGTTTTCCATGAACAGTTCACCGCCAGTTTGTGAAAATACCGGTAAGACGTTTAGAAAACCAACCACAACAAATATGAAGAAAATTCTATTTATATTTTTTTGATTTATCATAGAATGGAAATGAGTTACTTTTTAGTATCTTTTATTAATTCGATTTCATCATCTATTTTTTTACTTACAACTGAATCTATGCTTATATCGTGCAACTCTTCATAATTTTCTATTTTTTTTATAACCTGGGCAGCCTTTAATCTATATTTCTGCCTTAATTCCTTATAATCATTTTCACCTAACTTTTCTAATCCATAGTCAAGGTCAATATCCTTAATTTCATCGAGTAACTGGTCTTTTTCCCTCAACAGATTTTTATGTTCAGGATCTGAATCTGATGGATTTAATTCAATTTTATTATTCATTAAAAATTTCTTTACCATTGGGTAAAGAATGTATAAAGAAATTATTATCGAAATAATTAGTATAAAAACAATTAGTTTCATAGTATTTAGCTTATGTTAATAGAAGATCAGGCCTTTTCGGCTTTAAATCCCATGTTCTCTGTGGATGGAACTCTTCTTTTAGAAAATTTTGGCATCATGGTAATCAATGCACCAAAAAGAACAACAAACCCTCCAGCCCATATCCAGCTTACCATTGGATTTATAATCGCCCTGAAGGTTGCATTAGTATTACTGTTAACATTAGAAAGTATTATATAAAGATCATCTTTATAAGTTGAACGTAAGGATACTTCAGTCTCCTTATTTATCTCTCTGTTACCTTCGTACCTGTAGATATTTTTTTCGGGATATACCGTGTCTATAGTTTTACCGCCAGTGGAAAGAAGAAGAACTGCTTTGGTACCATTTTTTGCATCATTCGTATAAGTTTCAAGTTTTACGAACGTTAACTCATATTCTCCAACTGCAAAAGATTCCCCTGTATTTAATGTTGCTTGAACTTCGGAATTAAATGTAGAAGAAGCGGTTATACCAATTACAATAAGAACTACCCCTAAATGGACTATATACCCGCCATAACGTCTGTTATTTCTTGAAATCATTGTAGTTAGTGAAACAAAAATATTCTCTCCCCTTGATGAGCGGACAGAAACTCCTTTGTAAAATTCAGTTACTACTGTCGCAACAACAAATCCACAGAAGGAAAAACTTAAAAGTGCAGTAATATCTCTTATTTTTAGTGCAAAAAGTACAGTTCCAACAATTAGGCCCACAATCAATGGAACAAGGAAATTCTTTTTCAGATTCTCAGGTGTGGCTTTTCTCCATGAAATGAGTGGCCCTACACCCATCAGAAATATCAGTACCAATCCTATAGGGACATTGACCTTGTTAAAAAAAGGAGGCCCTACAAGTATTTTTTCACCCGTAACTGCTTCTGAAATAATCGGGAATATTGTACCGAGGAATACGGTGAAGGCTGCTCCAAGGAAAAGTAAGTTGTTAAAGATGAAGGCACTTTCTCTTGAAATTATTGAGTCAAAATTTTCTTCGCTCTCTAGCTCTTTTATTCTGTATAAGAATATTCCAAAGGAAAATATTAATACAAAGGAAATAAATCCCAGGAATAATGGGCCTATATCAGACTGGGCAAATGAATGAACAGAGGAAATAATGCCGCTTCGTGTTATAAAAGTACCAAAAAGAGTTAAAAAAAATGTAATTATCAATAAAATAATATTCCATTTGCGAAGCATACCGTTTCTTTCCTGGATCATAACAGAGTGTAAAAAAGCTGTTGCCGTTAGCCAGGGCATAAACGCTGCATTTTCGACAGGGTCCCATGCCCAGTATCCACCCCACCCAAGCTCTAGGTATGCCCATCTGGCACCAAGCAAAAGACCAACACTTAGAAATGTCCACGCAAGGATTGTCCATCTTCTTGAATGCCTTATCCAAGCATCATTTAATCTACCACTGATTAAAGCAGCCATTCCAAAAGCAAATGGTATTGTAAGTCCTACATAACCAAGATATAACGTAACGGGATGAATAGCCATATAACCATTTTGAAGAATAGGGTTTAATCCCCTCCCCTCATTTGGTGTAAATGGTAAAAGGGCGAATGGATTTTCTACAAAGGTTATAAGGTATAGAAAAAAAGCGAGTACCGTATATAAAACTACAACAACGTAGGGTTGGTAATCCAGGTCTCTTTTGTTGGAGAAAAATACTACAATTGATGAGAAGAAGGAAAGAACAAGACACCAGAGTAACAGTGAACCCGCCTGCCCGGCCCAAAGAGCTGTAAACCTGTAAATTGTTGGGAGATCAGTACTGGTATTTAATGCTACATATCTCAGATTAAAATTTGTATTTATAAGTTCATAAACTAACGATAATGAAACTATTATTAAAAGAATAAATATAGAAATAGCAGAATTTCTTCCACTCTCTACCAAGTCCCTGTGCTTATACCTCGCCCCGATTAAAGAAGAAGCTACAGTATAAAGAGACAGGAAGAATGCAAAATAAACACAAACATTGCCGATTTGATACATTAAGTACTACCCTTCTGTGATTCATACAACTTCTCATCCGACTCATATTTAGTGGGGCACTTAGCCAGTAGTATATCTGCAATAAACACATTTTGCTGAGTGTAATTCCCTTCTACTACTGCTTCAACATCATCCGCAAATATATCAGGAATAATTCCGCTGTAATTTACATTAATTTTATTTGTGCCGTCAGTAATCTTAAACTTAATATCGCCGTTATTATCTTTTTCTATAGTCCCGGGGACAACAGTACCTGAGACTCTGACCCTTTCTCCGTATACATCTGGCACTTTTGCCTGGAGTTCATCAATGGTAAGGTAATAAACCATCGTATCTTTTACTCCTGAAAAAACGAGGTAACTAATTGCTCCTGCAATGATTATTATGGCAAAAATAAATTTTAATTTACCTTTCAGCATATCTATTCCTTATTACTCAATTCATTTAATTTCTTACTCAAACTGTCTGTCGTAAGTTTAAGATAAAGAGCGTACCCGGCTATAAATAACCATACTGACACATGCCCCCAAAATAAATATTCCACTAATTATTCTCCGTATATATTAGTTTGTTAATTTGATACTTTAGATTCTCAATTTTAATTCGTTCTATCAGTAATAAAATAAATAGTAATGTAAAGGAAACAAGTGTTATTAATAATGCATTCAACATTTTTGGTTCTATACCACCTCCACCCGGTCCAAAAACGACAGGAGAGATACCCCTCATAACTCTAGCCGATATATAAACAAGCGGAAGATCTATAAAGGCGATAATCGCAAATACCGCAGAGTATTTTGCTTTCTTTTCATCAAATCCTGAATTAGCCCTGATTAGCAGATAAACAATATACAATATCCATAATATAAAAGTAGTTGTTAATTGAGGATCCCAGGTCCACCAGGTACCCCATACCGGTTTAGCCCATATACTGCCTGTAATTATTGTCAGTGTAATAAAAAGCACACCTATTTCTGCTGATGTATATGCAAGCACGTCCCATTTTTTTTTACCGTTAATCAAATAAATAATACTCGCCACAAACACGATCATAAAGGCAATTGTGGCAACCCATACTGTTCCCATATGAAAATAAAATATTCTTTGTATATTGCCCATAATTGTTTCTGTAGGTGCATAGATTAATGCTGCATATGTTGAAATAAGCATCAATATTAATGTGATAATATATAAGAACAGTTTCATAAACTTTTAAGACTCCTCTACCACAAATTCATACACAAGTGCTGATGTAACAAGAAATATAATATCAAAACAGATCAATATTTTTAAATATGGTGAAATCTCGGCATATCCTCCGCCGTTAAATATTATAGATGTTGCTCTTACTGCATTAATAATTACTGGAATAATTACAGGAAAAAGGATGACTGGAAGTAATAATTCTCTTAGTTTAGTATTAATGGCCATTGTTGAAAATAGTGTACCAAGAGTGGAAAAACCTATTGCACCAAGAATCATGACTATTATTAATAAGCCTACCTCACCATTTATATTAATGTTAAAAAGAACCACGAAAAGAAAAAGAAGTAAAAACTGTGTAATTAAGATATAAATCAAATTACTTATAACCTTGGATAGATAAAGCATACTTCTGTCAATAGGACTAAGTAATATGCCTGTTATAGCACTGTTTTCCTTTTCAATTGCAAAAGTCCTGCTAAGACCAAGTGTTCCGACAAAAATTATTGAAATCCAGAGTAGTGAGGGGACCAGGTAACCGATATTATCATTATTTATAACCAGGCTAAAGTTAAATATAACTACAAGAACTATTGAGAATGCAGCCATGGAAAGTACTATTTCTTTAGTACGAAGTTCATTGATTATATCTTTCCAGAGAATAGCGGCAAGGGTGTTCATTTGTAAGTGGATTATTATAGAATAAATTTTTTGGAATGAAAGCAAAAATATTAAAATAGAAAGGCAGCCCTAAGGCTGCCCTTTTTTATTCTATTTTGGATATGGTGTCATTATGTACTTAATACCGGCAACGGAAGCAGTATGACAGCCAATACAGCCTTTTGGCTTGCCGGCAAGCGTTACTGTTTTCTTCTTACCGTCCATCTCAACATCTTTGGTCATTACATCACCCTTGGGACTGAACTTAACCCAGTACCAGTCACCTGCGTCAGGGTTATATCCTTTTACCCTTTCCATGACTGTAATAGCAGCCAGGGTTTTATCCGGCTTATAGTTTTCTTTTATAAGTATTGAACCATATGGCAGTTCTTTATCATGGGCATTAAGGCCTTTAAGAGCAGGGCCGTTAACATAAGTAGTAAGAAATGCACCATGAGGATGTGCGCCCTTGTAAAGCACGCCTTTCCCCGGATAATGCTTCCAGGTGTCCCTGTAATCGTCTTTCTGCATCATATCCCACAAATTAGCAGCATGTTCTTTATCTGAACCGGATAACACCTGGTATACGGGTAAACCAGTAAAAATTAACAGGAAAACAGATAAGAAAATAATTCTGTACATATTAATACCTCCTTATTATGTCCCTTAATAATTTTGATGTAACAATATTAATATTGTTTCTTTTTAAAATAAATTTATTTCAATTTAGGTTAAAGATAAAAAGTTTTTTAGAGAGGTGTGGTTTAAGAGTAAATTAAAGATTTATAGGTTTCTTCAAATTTATCTATTTCTATATTTTCAACTCGATCATTAAATTTAATTTGTCCCTCGTTAAGTACTACGACCTTAGTACATTCGTGAAGACCAAGCCTTAGGTCATGCGTTGTAACTAAGGCTGTTTTATTTTCTTTTTTAAATTCTTTAAATATATCAAGAAGATATTCAGAACCCTTAATATCCAAACCTACAAAGGGTTCATCGAGTAGTATTATTTCGGGATCATGGACTATTGACCTAACTATAGACACCCTCTGTTTTATACCGCTGGACAAATTCCGTATCAGTTCATTCCTTTTTGAATAAACCCCTATTTTATTAAGTTTGCAGGATATGGATTCTTCTGCATTTTTAATGTTGTAAAGTTTTCCAAAGAATTTGAGGTTTTCAAAAACTGTAAGGTTTTGATAAAGATAGTTTTCATGAGACAGCAGTCCAATAATTTTTCTTATATTTTGAACTTCATTTTTAATGTTGTAATCAGAGATTGAAATACTGCCTTCATCGCTTTTTATAATAGTAGACAAGATCCGGATTAAGGTAGTCTTACCTGCCCCGTTGGGGCCAAACAAAGTTACAAAATCACCTTTATCAAACTGTAAATTAATACTGTCCAGTACCTTTTGAAAGCCAAAAGACTTTGAAAGGTTTTCTATGTGTATATAGCCTTTATTCAATAATTTTACCAATCAATTTTCAAGTAACTTTTCCTTACCGCCTATGTTAATCACCCATTCACGAAGCCTCTTCATACCTTCTGCATAGGATATAACAGGACTGTAATCCAAGTCCTTTTTAGCCCTGCTTATACTGTAACTTCTATGCCCTGAGAGTGCTGCTACTGCAAACCTTGTAAGAACCGGCGGTTTCTCGGATCTTATAATTTTAAAAATTATCTCTAAAGTAAAGGCCATAAAATATCCTAATTTATAAGGTATTTTAAACTTTGGTTCCCAGCTAATGTCAGCAGCATGTAACTGGTCCTGCAAAAACTTATAATAATTAATCTTCGTTCCATCATTGATAAAATATACTTTCCCGGGTGCATTCTCATTTGTTGAAACAATTATCATACTTTCTACAAGGTTATCCACATGGCATGGGGTGGTTTCATTCTTTCCACTTCCCATTGGAATTAAGAACTTTTTCTTAGCTGCCCTCGCTATTCTTGGCAATATAACCGTGTCCCCTGCTCCCCACACATTTGAAGGACGTATTACAACAGTTTCAAGCACATTTATTTTTGAAAAATCTATTACCGCTCTTTCCGCTAGATATTTTGAATGGTTGTAATGGTCATTATGTTTTTCTGGGCAAGGATATGTTTCGTTAATATTTTCAAGGTTGTGTATTTTCCAGAAACTAGAGTTCCAGACCACCGTAGAAGAACTCAGAAAGATAAACCTCTTCACTTCATGTTTCCTTGATGTTTCAAGTAATACTTTTGTTGCCTGTACATTACTTTTATAAAAGTCGTATTTCTTTCCCCAGTCGGATACAAAC
>JAUXJP010000137.1 GCA_030624695.1 Candidatus Dadabacteria bacterium
CGGTAAAGGCACCGATCATATATATCTCGCCGTGGGCGAAATTAATCAGCTTGATAATACCATACACCATGGTATAACCAAGCGCTATCAATGCATATATGCTGCCTCTTGTAAGACCCCCAAGGAAGAGCTCAAGAAAATATTCCAAGACTGTTTATTTCACCTCTACATATACGCCGTTCCTGACCTGGTACATTGAAAAACCTACACCGACAGCATCTCCTCCTGCATCGAAACTGATCCTGCCGAGAGGCGTATCATTATACTCGCTTCTCAGTGCTTTTGAAACAGCATCATAATCGGTAGAACCTGCCTTCTCTATTGCATTGAGCAGTGCCTGTGCAGCGGCATAACCATTGATATAGAAGGCCCCGGGGTCTGACCCGTGTGTTTTTTTGTGGATATCATTGGCTGATATTGCAAGAGGATTCTTCGAGACGTCTTGGGGACCGGTGGCATAAACACCTTCAGCATATTCACCGGCCACTTTTATAAAGGTAATATCTTTTACACCGTCATCGGAAATGAAGGCAATATCCATTTTCTTTTTGCGCATGAGCATTACCAGTTTTGATGCCTCCGGATGATAGCCGCCGTATATTACCGCTTCAGCCCCGGAGTTTTTGATTTTCTGGACTACAGCGGAATAATCAACCGCCCCCGGTGTTATGCCCTCATAGAGAGCCACTTCAGCCCTGCCTGAATCTTCAAGAAATTTCTTTGCAAACTCGGCCAGGCCTTTTCCGTAATCGCCTTTATCATGCAGCACCGCTATTTTTTTTAACTTTAAAACATCGAGGGCAAAATCCACTTCCAGTTTTGCCTGGGCGTCGTCAGAGGCTATAGTACGGAAGAAGTTCGGGTAATCACCGCTCTGAGTCAGGGCCGGATTTGTTGCGGACGGAGACATTGTGATAACCTTCGATTCTCTGTAAATGCCGAGCGCGGCCTTTGTCGCCCCGCTGCAGATATGTCCCAGCACAACATGAACACCCTGGGAAACAAGTTTGATCGCGGTGTTTGTCGCTACCTCAGGCTTGCAGACATCATCCTCAACAAAGAGTTCCACTTTTCTGCCGAGTATACCGCCTTTTGCATTAATATCTTTGACAACAAACTCGGCTGCCTTTACCGTCGGAAGCCCGTATGATGCAAGGTCACCGCTGTGTGCTCCGGCTACTCCCAATTTGATCGATCCGGTCTCTTTTTTTGTACAGGAAACCGCAAGGCCCATTATCATTATAACTGCAGCAAATAATGCAACTTTTCCCAATAATCTCTTCATACAGCTATACCTCCTTGTTTTATTGGAAAATTAATAATAAAATGTATGTTATCGACTGATATAGGTATCAAAACACTCCTCTTTGAATGGCTTATTCCTACTGTTAACTTCTGTTCATTCTACCATACTTACAGGTATTGTCCACCATAAATTCTTGACCCCTTATCCGTTCTGACGACCAAGATTAACTGAGAATATTATACCTTAACTATTAACTGCAATTGACGATTGACGAATAACGAAGGGAAAAGCGGCAAGCAGTGCAATTGCCAGTTGTTTATAATGTTTTCACTATATTCATTCTTCAGTTAAATAACACCCTTTACCAGTTGAGAGATCTTTTTTATCGCATAGAACGGTAAAGAAACAATCGGCAGTGTATTATTAAAAAAAAGCTGAGAAATTCTTATACCTGCAGGCAAACGATATTTTTCAAGATAGATATGCATACTTCTTAACGTACCGGTCTTCCCTGCCTTTACTTCAATCGGCAAAGCAGATGAACAACATGGAATAACATAGTCGATTTCGGCACTACTGTTTCGTGCTTCGCGCGCCCAATAAAATAGTGAAGGGGCCTGGAGATGGTCCCGATAAGCAAGTAACTCCTGGGCTGTGAACTGTTCAGCAACAGCTCCTTCATTTATTTTTAAGAAATTATCATCAGCAGAAAGAATCATTTCACTGCTTAAACCACAGATATTCTGCATCAAACCAATATCCAGGAAAATTGTTTTAAAATGTCTTTCTTTGGCATTAGCTTCAAGAGGCAGTCCTTCTCCACTTGTCTGCATAATCCGATAAACAACGCCTGCTTTTTCCAGAAGCTCCAATGCCTCTTTCAGATCGCGTGACTGCATACTGCTGTCTACATGCGAGTACTTAAACTTTTTTCCAATCATTTTAGGAACAGCAAAAAATATCTTTTGAAGATATTTATGCTTTACTTTATTGGCATATTTACCGAAGTCGTCACGGTAAGTTTGAATAATTATTGATTGAATTTGAAAACATTTATCCGGATTGGCGTTAGCAGCATATTCTGAAACAACTGCAGGCATTCCGCCTACAATAGAATATTTTTTCACAAGGGAAGCAAGATGCTGGTGGACAGGAAGAGAGGGAAGATTATCCCAGGTTAAAGCTTCAATAGTTTTTCTGGCCCTGCTTTCTCCCACTGCATCAAGAAATTCCAAAAAGGAAAGAGGTTTCATATACAAGTACTGGATCCTGCCTACAGGCATTCTGAAATCTTCCTGAGAAATAACAAACTCTAACAATGAGCCGGCGCCGATAACATGCAGTTCGGGCATCTGTTCATAAAAATATCTCAACGCACTTATTGCATTTGGACATTCCTGTATTTCATCCAAAAACAGAAGCGTTTTCCCCGGAATGATATCTGATTTTGAAAGGATCGAGAGGGATTCAATTATTTTTTCAGGCTCCAGTGTTTCGAAACAGGTTTTATATTGAGGCTTCTGTTCAAAATTTACTTCCACTAAATTATCAAATTCATTTTCCCCGAACTTTATAACCGAATATGACTTTCCAACTTGCCTGGCGCCACGTACCAGAAGAGGATACCTGTGTTCTTCTTTTTTCCAGGTTTCTAAAGTTACTTCAATATCTCTCTTCATGCTGCCTCCATAATTTTGCCACTCCTGCTCACAAGTATTATGCTTAACATATAGATAGTATAAACACGTAACGCTTAAAATACAAGGCTATTTTGAGCGTTTAATGATTAAAAGACAAGGCTATTTCAGGCAATGTCAATTATCTTTTTTTAAAACCTGCCTGGAACCCAGAGGAATATTGATCACCGGTTCATTAATTTCGCTCTTTAACTTATTGAAAATAAACCGATTAATCATTGCAATGACTAATGAGACCTGAGAGGTCATAAAAGTCAATTTAATATATTTTCTTTACACAAAATTAACGATTGCAGATCGAACCATTCAATAAAGAAGGGCTACAAGCATGATCCCTTAAATTTGCTGACGCCTCCTGCGCAACTCGAACACGCGACACCAGGTTTAGGAATGACATAGGGGGTAAAATCGTAAGTTGGCCTCTGGCCTGAGTTTATTGATAATTATTTAATTTTAATATCTTTTTTAGCTTCCGTCTGTTACTGTGCTTTCCGTTAATTCTGTCCTTTCAGCTGCATTCTGCTACAATTTTGCTACAATTCTGCTACAGTTGCAACTACGTTATCTTTACATTATAAAAAAGGACGAATATCGAGTGACGATTGACGAAGTACGAAGTAAAAAATCGTTTACCTTTACTCCAACCACTTCTCCGGCGGGGTGATGAGAAACTCCTCTATCTTGATTCCATCTGCTCCAACTAATAATTTCTTTTTCACCTTAAATTCCTTTGAAAAAGCCTCTATCCCCGGCAAAGAAGTTTTTCTGAGGCCGCTTTTAACTTCTATTGCCACAAGTTCTTTTCCTTTACATAGAACAAAATCTACTTCACGATTTCGACCGGACCCATAGAAAAGGCCGCCATGTTTGCCTTTTAAGCCATTGGCAAGTGTTGCACCAACAGCAGACTCAACCAGTCGTCCCCAGAATTCTGTATCCTTCTTTACCTCTTTGTAAGTTCGCTGCGATGGTGCTGTCATCAGGGCCGTATTGAGAACCTGCAATTTTGGGCTTGATGCTTTTTGACGAACACGCTGACCAGCGTATTTTTGGAGACCGGATGCAAGCCCGGCACCTTCAAGTAAATTCAAATAATGAGCAAGTGTAGTGGTGTTGCCGGCATCCTGGAGTTGACCGAGCATTTTCTGATATGAAAGCACCTGTCCTGAATAACTGCAGCTCAGTTCAAAGAGACG
>JAUXJP010000236.1 GCA_030624695.1 Candidatus Dadabacteria bacterium
CGGGTAACATTATGGCGCAAACAGCACAAGACCTGACCCCATTTGACCAAAATCATACAATATTCAATAAATTACTCCAGGAAAACGTTAAAGATGCAAAAGTTAACTACCAGGGATTTATAGATTCTGCTGAATTTACTAACTACTTGAAATCATTGAATAATATATCACCTGATGATTTTAACACCTGGACAGATTCTCAAAAAATAGCCTTCTGGATCAATGCATACAACGCTTTTACAATAAAAGCGATTATAGACCACTACCCAATACAAAGAAGTTTTACCCTTGTCGGGATTTTTTATGCACCAAAAAACAGTATTTTACAAATTCCAGGTGTATGGAAGAAACTACAGTTTCAGGCTGTAGGGCAAAACGTAACACTTGACCATATAGAGCACGGAATCTTACGAAAGGAATTTAACGAACCGCGCATACATTCGGCAATAAACTGTGCTTCAATAAGCTGTCCTGATTTGAGAAACGAAGCATATATTTCAGATAAGATTGATAAACAACTGGATGATTCATCAAAGAATTTTGTAAACAGTAAGACTAAAGGTGTTCTTATAGATAAAAACAAAAATAAAATAAAGGTATCAAAAATTTTTAAATGGTTTGGAGATGATTTTTTTAGCAATTATCACAAGCAGGAATTTAATGATAAATCGGATAAACAAAACGGCACACTGGGCTTTATATATAAATATATAAATGATGATGAAAAAATTTTTTTATTGAACAGTAATTATAAATTAAAATATATGTCATACGACTGGAGTCTGAACGAAACAAAAAATAATTAAATTAATTCAAATTTGTATTAATTACGTATCAATAATTAAATAATGTTTAAGGAGTTATAGTTGAGATTAAAAAATATTTTTTGGTTAATCTTGCTAATTTTTCTTTTATTTAGTTTACCTTCCATTACATCTGCATTCTGGGGAGGAGGTGGAGACGACAAAAGCCCGAAGAAAACGAATTTTGAAAAAGGTATTGACGAAGTTGAAGCTAAAAACTACAAGAAAGCAGTGAAATATTTTAAGAAAGCTGCAAAGAAGGACTCTGATAATGCTGATATATATAACCTCCTCGGATACAGCTACAGGAAAATGGGTAAATACGATGAGTCACTTGAATACTATACAAAGGCACTTTCGATTGATCCAAAACATCTCGAGGCAAATGAATATATCGGAGAACTTTACCTTGAAACAAATAAGCCCGATAAATCAAAGGAGCACCTCCAGGTACTTTCTGAGGCCTGTTCTTCTTCATGCGAGCAGTATGAAACGTTAAAAAAAGCTATAGAACTATATGAAAATGATAATCCAAATACCTAAAGGAGTTGAACAGATGAATTCAAGAAGAGATTTTTTAAAGACAGCCGGGGCTACAGGACTGGCAATTGCAGCAACAGGTTACAGTACTACTACAGCAAAAGCAGGATCAGCACTGGTGATGACCCCGGAAAAACAGAAGGCACTTACACCTGATCAGTCACTTGAAATATTAAGGGAAGGGAATAAGAGGTTTGTTAGCGGTAAGATGCTAAACACTGATCTGATTGGACAGGCAAAGCAGTTTAAAACGGGACAGTTTCCATTTGCTGCTGTAGTTACGTGTCTCGATTCAAGGACACAGCCGGAATATATTTTTGACCTTGGCCTTGGTGATATTTTTTGCGGAAGGATTGCAGGGAACTTTGTTAATACTGATATGATGGGAAGCCTCGAATTTGCTACCGCTGTATCAGGTGCGAACCTTGTTTTAGTAATGGGACACACACACTGTGGTGCTATAATAGGCGCAATTAGTAATGTTAAACTCGGCAACCTTACCCAGACACTTAGTAACCTTAAACCGGCCGTATATGAAGTAAAGGGGTTCAAGAGCAAAAAAAGAAAAGCAGATAATGAAAAGTTTGTACAGGCAGTAGCTGAAGAGAACGTAAAGCTGAATGTACAGGCAATTATTGAAAGAAGTACTGTTATGAAAGACCTCGTGGATAAGGGTGAACTTAAAGTAGTTGGCGCTATGTATGACATTTCAACAGGTAAAGTTGAATTTTATCTATAGAAATTAAATGGCAAATTTTTTATTCATACACGGTGCAATGCACGGTGCATGGTGCTGGGCAAAGGTAACTGATATCCTTGAAGGTGATGGGCACCACTGTCTCGATATAGACCTTCCCGGTGCCGGGCTTGACCGCACTCCGAGAAAAGACATTATCTTTGATGACTATATAGAAAGGATAGATCATTTTATTGAGATGAATGACTTAAAGGATATAAACCTGGTAGGGAATGACCTTTCGACAGGCTCAAGACTAAGCAAGTTCAGGATGACGCTTTGACAGGCTCAAGAAAATAGAAGTTCAGTGTTACATTTCCATCATTTGAGAAACACGGATTGTTCCGCCATTTTCTAAAAACGGATCTGACTTTGCAATTTCAACGGCAGCCTCGATACTTTCTGCCTTAACAACTGCAAATCCTTTCATAGAGTTTGGATCATTTTCGTCTTGAACATCACCTGAAGTTAAAATTTTTGTATTCATTAATGGAGTCCCTGGATTTACTACAGCTTCACCAAGACTTTCTATCCATGTTTTCCATTTACCCATCTGGGCCATTCCCTCTTCTTTTGAATTCGGTTGGTTTCCACCGTGATAAGCAATCATAAAATTTGGCATAGTTATTCTCCTTTTAAAAACATAATTATTAACGATGAACGGGGTTTTATTCCTACGGGGTCTTGC
>JAUXJP010000052.1 GCA_030624695.1 Candidatus Dadabacteria bacterium
AAGGATGCAGAATCAATGTATATCCTTTGGTCTTCAATGGGCCAGAGATTTGATAATCCCAATATATATAAATCATTAAGGATTAATCCCAAACTGGTTATAGGTTATGTTGAACTTGCAAAATCTTATTTTTACAAAAAAAGAAAATACGGGAATGCTGCCATAGCTGTGCAAGACGCAATTAAGATAAATGATACAGCCTATTTAAGAGATTTTCTCGGTACTATATTCAGAACCCAGCGGTCTCTGAAAAAATCTATCGAACAATACGACAAATCATTAAAAAAAGACAGTAATTTTGTACCCGCTATAAAGAACCTGGGTATATCCATGTATTATAAGGGCAATACAAATGAGAGTATATCGCTTCTTAAAAGGTCGATCGCTTTAAACCCGACTTTCCCCGACGCATATTTTTATCTTGCCTCAAACTACCAGCGCCAAAAGAATTACGAACTTGCCAGGTTAACCTACGTCAAATTTCTCGGTGAAGCTTCTGACAGAATCAGATATACATTTCTTGTAAAGAAAGCTAAACAAAACTTAAACCAGTTAAAATAGATACAATATGGATGAGATTAACCTTAACTTTGCAATTGAATCCAGTTCCGGCCTCTGGAACAAGATATTCGAAGGATTTGACCAGGACACAGTTCTTACCTCAAGGTTTGAAGGGAATTCACAAAGATCAATTAATCTTCTTTACCGTTTTGGTTCATTACTCAGAAAAAAACATTCCGACTGTATTATTGAACCCAGGAACTATGGAATAATTATCAAACGCAATGTAAACGATAATGATGAAGATGAAGTAAACGACTGGATACGACTTATGGAGAATTTAAAGAACGAAATGATAAGAATGAATTATTAGCTTTGAATATCACCTGCAATTATTTTTTCCAAATTTCCCTTATCATCTTCTATGTATAAAAATCCGTAGTTATCAACCTTCCTGACTATCCCGCTTATAATTTTATTATCAACCTTAACAGAAATTTTTTCATTTAGCTTACCCCACCTGTTAGACCATTCTGCAACAATTGAATTAATACCCTCGGATTTAAACTGTAAATAATAATCATCAAGATAACCTATTAAATTTACTGCTACTTCTTCCCTGTCTAAGAAGCTTTTTCTTTCTATACTTAGTGATGTTACTGAATTTGAAATATCCGCCAAATTCTCTCTTATAGATTCTATGGACAAATTTATATTCAATCCAATTCCTATAATAATAAAATTTAGATTATTACCTTCATTTTTCATTTCTGTTAACACGCCCGCAACTTTTTTAGTATTTATTAATAAATCATTTGGCCACTTTATTTGTGAATTTATGTTAAGGTCATCGAGAGTTTTTACCAGTGCCAGGGAAGCAATAAATGTAAAAACTGCAGAGTTTTGCGGACTTACTTCAGGGTGCAGGAGTACTGAAAGATATAGATTAACTCCCCCCGGTGAGTACCAGCTTCTACCCGACCTGCCTTTTCCCCCGGTCTGCTCATCTGATATCAATACTGTACCATCTTCCAGGCCCTTCTCGGCAAGTTTGAATAATAACTTGTTTGTTGATTCAACCGATTCATTGTAAATCAACTCCATCCCTAATATTTTTGTTCTTAAATTTTCTTTTATCTTATTTATATTCATACAATTTCAACCAGGTAAGAACAACCACAAGGGTCAGGTCTTGTTATTTTAACCATTAAATAAAGATTTAATAAAAGATAAATCTATATTACACACCCTTTAGGTAATTGACAAAAGAATCATTATTAAATATCATATTCGACTCGAAAATTAACCGGGCCTATAGCTCAGTTGGTTAGAGCACCGGACTCATAATCCGTCGGTCCCAGGTTCGAGTCCTGGTGGGCCCAGATAACAAAATGAAAAATATAATAACAGAATATTTATACAGAAAAATTAATTTACATTTTCGAAATTCAACCCTATGTTCATCTACAAGGAGAATTAAATGAGAGACCAAATTACCGCTCTCAAAGAACTACAGAAAATAGATATTGACCTTAAAGAAATTGAAATAAACCTTGAAAAATTCCCGAATATAATTTCCGATTTTAATTCAGAAATAAACCAACACAAAGAATCCATTACAAACCAAAAAACCGCATTATCTGATATTGAGAAAGAAAAATCCCTTCTTGAATCAGAGCTGGAACAAAATGAACTTTCCATTAAAAAGTCTGAAGAAAAACTTTTTGAAATAAAAACACACAAAGAATACGAAGCACTTCAAAAAGAAATTGCAGAGATGAAAAGGAACAATTCTGAGCTTGAAGAACAAATACTTCAAATGTTAGAAGATTTAGACATCAATGAAAAGAAAATAGTAGAAGATGAAGAAAAGTTAGATTCCAAAGAGACAGATTACACACAAAAAATTGAAGAATACCAGCTCCAGATTGAAGAGTTAAAAGTAGTTCATGAACCAAAAATAGCAGAAAAAAATAAGATATTAGAAAGAATAAGCTCTGAAGTAATACCCATATATGAAAATGTAAGCAGTAAAAACGGCCAGGCCCTTGCCCTTGTTGTCAACGAACTCTGTACCGGATGTAATATGAATATTCCTCCCCAGTTATACAACCATATACTGACTGAGGCAGAAATTCATCAGTGCCCGAGTTGCAAAAGAATTCTTTACACTACACAAGGTGAATAAAATAACACCCGTAGATACTACAACCGAGATATATATTGACGGCGCCTCAAGAGGTAATCCCGGCGATTCGGGAATTGGTATCTTATTTAAAAATAATGAGCAATATAATTTTAAAAAATATATTGGCATAGGGACCAATAATAATGCCGAGTATACCGCACTAATTACAGCACTTGAAATTGCATTAAATTCAAAGCTACTAAAATTAATAGTTCATACAGACTCAATGCTTGTTGCTAACCAGATTAACGGGAGCTGGAAAGTTAAAGACCCGGAAATCAGAATTCTTTTTTCTAAAGCCAAAAAATTAATAGAAAAACTTGAAGATTTTTCCATTACACATATCCGTAGAGAATTTAATTCCGAGGCTGACCTGCTTGCAAATGAAGCCATTAATGAATACTTTAATAATTAAGCGAGTTAGCCGGACAGTCGCTTGTTAACTCAAGAGGAAAGTCCGAACTTCCCAGGGCAGAGCGCTGGTTAACGGCCAGGTGCTGTGAGGCAACGGAAAGTGCAACAGAAAAGATACCGCCCCGGGTTTATCCCAGGGTAAGGGTGAAATGGTGGTGTAAGAGACTACCGCGTTGGCTGGTGACAGTCTTCGGCATTGTAAACCCCGCTCGAAGAAAGGCAAAATAGGGAAGCGCCTGAAACCTTCTGGTTTTAGAAAAGATGGCCCGTCTTTTGTTTCCGGGTATGCCGTTTGAGATATTCAGTAATGGATATACTAGATGAATGACTGTTCAAGACAGAATTCGGCTTACAGGCTAACTCGCTATTTTGTAAGAACCTTACAAAACTCTTTTTTGCCTATCTTAACTTCAAATTCTGTTGCATCAGGTAAATCCCCGTCAATATCAGAATACTTTTCCCCGTTAATCGTTAATCCGCCCTGAATAATAAGGCGTTTTGCATCGCCCTTGGATTTTAAATTGCCTGAGACAAGGAGTACAAAATCTACAAGTGTTTTAACGTTATTTATATCCAGTTTTACTACTTTAGCATCTTTGGGAAAAGACCTTTTTGAGAACTTGGTTTCAAAGTCCCTAAAAGCAGATTCTGCAGCACTTTTATCATAAAGCAGTTCAGCCAGTTCTTTTGCAAGTATTTTTTTTGCATCCATGGGATGCAAACTCTTTAATTCTGTTATTTCCTGCTCGGTTTTAGCACTCAATAAATCAAAGTATTTCCACATAAGCTCATCCGATACAGACATAACCTTGCCAAAGATATCTACAGGGTCTTCTTCTACGCCTATATAGTTTCCAAGTGACTTGGACATCTTTTTTACACCGTCAAGGCCTTCCAGTATAGGTAAAAATATAGCTACCTGTGGTTCCTGGTTAAAATATCTTTGAAAATCCCTGCCAAGAAGTATGTTAAAAGTCTGGTCAGTACCTCCGAGTTCTACATCTGATTCTATCTGGACAGAATCATATGCCTGGATAAGCGGATAAATAAACTCTTTCAGTGTAATTGCCACACCGCCTTTATATCGTTTATTAAAATCGTCCCTTTCTAAAAGCCTGGCAATATTTACCTGGGAAGTAAGTGCAAGAAGGTCCTGGACTGATAGCTTGCTGAGCCACTTTGAATTAAATAACACCTTTGTTTTGGATTTATCGAGAATCTTAAAAACCTGTCTTTCATATGTTTTGGAGTTCTTAATTATTTCATCCCGGGTAAGTGCAGGTCTGGTCTCGGTTTTACCGGCGGGATCACCTATTTGTGCAGTAAAATCCCCTATTAAAAAAATAATTTCGTGTCCTAGTTCCTGGAAATCTTTTAATTTTTTTAATAACACACAGTGGCCCAGGTGAAGGTCCGGAGCTGTGGGATCGAAACCGGCCTTAATTTTTAACGGTCTGCCGGTTTCCCTGGATTTTATTAATTTTGATAACAGCTCTTTGCTGGAAATTAATCCATCAACACCGCGTTCTATAATACCGAGCTGCTTCTCAGGGTCTAAGAAGTTCATTTTATTATTTTATATCAGGGCAGATTGGAATAACCCATCAAAAATTTATCACATTCACGCGCTGCTTCCCTACCTTCATTAATTGCCCATACGACAAGGCTTTGGCCTCTCCTGGCATCACCCGCGGCAAATACCTTCTCAACATTTGTCGTATATTTCCCGTATTCTGCTTTTGCATTGGTCCTGTCATCAGTTTCAACTGTAAGCTGGCTAAGGAGCTGCTGTTCGGGCCCGAGATAACCAAGGGCAAGCAGTACAAGGTCTGCTGGCCATACTTTCTCTGTCCCGGGCACTTCATCGAATACCACTCTTCCTTCTTTATCTTTTTTCCATTCAATTTGTATAGTATGCAGCTCTTTTACATTACCTTTATCATCACCTACAAATTTTTTCGTCATAACCTGGTATTCCCTGGGATCATCACCGAAAACAGACATAGCTTCTTCCTGACCATAACTCAAAGTATAAACCCTCGGCCACTGCGGCCATGGATTATCGTCAGCCCTTTCCATGGGCGGTTTAGGTAGAATTTCAAATTGAAGCAGACTTTTACAGCCATGCCTTAGTGAAGTAGCAACACAGTCCGTACCCGTATCTCCTCCGCCAAGTATTATCACGTCTTTATTCTTTGCAGTAATGTAGTTTCCATCTTCAAAATTACTATCGAGCAGGCTCTTGGTATTTGCTCTAAGATACTGCATGGCAAAATGGATCCCGTTATGCTCCCTGCCCTCAATTGGAAGGTCTCTTGGTGTTGTAGCACCGGTACATATAACAACTGCGTCGTTTAGTGCAACAAGTTCTTTGCTCTCCAGGTCCGTACCAACTTCAACACTTGTAATAAATTCTATACCTTCTTCTGTAAGCAAATCGACCCTTCTTTGAACTATATCTTTATCAAGATGGGGATTAGGAATTCCGTACATTAATAAACCCCCAATCCTGTCATCTCTTTCATAGACTGTTACCGTATGGCCGGCTTTATTTAGCTGAGCTGCACATGACAGCCCTGCAGGGCCTGACCCTATTATAGCTACTTTTTTTCCTGTTCGTGATTTTGGGGGTTCCGCAATTATCCATCCTTTTTCAAAACCTTTATCCACAATAGCACATTCAATTGTTTTTATTGTTACTGAAGGTTCGTTAATAGCCAGCACGCAGGAACCTTCACATGGAGCGGGACAAATCCTTCCTGTAAATTCCGGGAAATTATTAGTCTTGTGGAGCCTTTCTAAGGCCTCTTTCCATAATCCGCCATAAACTAAATCATTCCACTCAGGTATCAGATTATTAATAGGGCATCCGGCTGTCATACCGCCTAATACCTCTCCTGTCTGGCAGAATGGCACACCACAGTCCATACATCTTGAGCCCTGTTCCTTTAGCTTATTCTCAGGAAGGTGCCCATGAAACTCGTCCCAGTCTTTTATTCTTTCTTTTGGGTCTCTGTCCGGTTCCAGTTCGCGAGTGTGAGTCATAAAACCCGTGGGGTTACCCATCTAAGTACCTCCGAATATCTAGATCAATTTCCACTAACACGCGCAAGATCACTTTTATTGGCTTCAAATGCTGCCATCATAGCCTCGTCACCGCTTAGTCCACTTTCGGTTACACGCTTAATATTTTCAACCATTCTTTTATAATCGTTTGGCATTACCTTAACAAATTTAGCAATGCTCTCTGACCAGTTGTCCAATAAATTTTGAGCAACAGTGCTTTCGGTATAATCAAGATGGTTCTGAATCATTTTGTTTAATTTGTTCTGGTCTTCATCGTCAATACTTTCGATGGAAACCATCTCGGTGTTACATCTTTCGTTAAAATCCCCATGTTCATCATATATATAGGCAATACCGCCTGACATGCCCGCACCAAAATTTCTCCCGGTAGGACCAAGTATCACTACTGTGCCCCCGGTCATGTATTCACAGGCATGGTCCCCTACTGCTTCTACAACAGTATGTACTCCGCTATTTCTTACACAGAACCTTTCCCCGGCCATACCCCTTATATAAGCTTGACCGGAAGTTGCCCCGTAAAATGCGACATTTCCGATAATAATATTTTCCTCAGGAATAAATGAGGAGTTTCTTGGAGGATAGACAATTAATTTTCCACCAGACAGGCCTTTTCCAATATAATCGTTGGAATCACCTT
>JAUXJP010000115.1 GCA_030624695.1 Candidatus Dadabacteria bacterium
AATATTTAAAATGAAAATCAGGCTGAAGCCATATCCGATCGATATATCCTGAAAAAAGGTACGAGCCAACCTTGAGGAACAGCAATAGACCCAGGGTAATTCTCACAAATACTATAGAAGAGATATCAACCGGCCTGAATAAAGATGTAATTATATTGTTCAATTTGTCAGTCAGTGTGAATAAAATTTCTACTAATTATAAATTAAAAATAACCCTATTGACAAAAAAGCGGAATATTATAATATTACACCTGACTGACTAGTCAGTTCAATGTTAGGTGAGGGTAAATGTCCAGAGTAGTTAAGCTTGAAAACAAAACAGGTGAGAGAAGTATTGCTTCTTCAAGAGTAGTAAAGAAGAACAATATAATTAAAATTGCAGCCAATCTTTTTTCGCAGAAAAGTTTCCATGATGTTACCATGGATGAAATTGCAGAAAAAGTAGGAGTTGCAAAGGGAACTATTTACCTCTATTTCTCATCAAAGGACAATCTTTTATTCGAGATACTTGAGCATACTTTCGGCTCAATTGAAGCATTGCTTGAAAAAGAAGTAAACACAGCGTCATTGGCTCCCGAGAAACTTAAAAATGTACTGGCAATTATTATCAAGTTTTACAGAGGAAATATTGATGTATTAAAAATCCTAAGCCGTGATGAAACACACCTGATCCAGGAGCATCATGACCTGACAGAGAAGTGGAGGCTCAGGAGAATTGAACTATATGAAAAAATTATTGAAAAAGGTATTAAAGAGGGGTCATTTAAAACCAGAAACACGGAGCTTGCAGCATTGATTTTATACGGTGCTGTCGGAGCTGTAATGGTTTTTTATGATTTAGACAAAAGCCCTGAGGCAATCGCTGAAGAACTGTATTCAGAAATTGCTTCCGGGTTTTTTCACTAAACAGGGGTATGAAAAATGAAGAATAAGCTTTTATTTTGGAATGAATACAGCTTAGAAAATAGAATTAAGGAGGCAATTCGATGAGCATAGATTATCCTTTTAGCTCTAGAATTAAGCACTTTGTCCCACCTAGGCAGTGGGCAAGCATGAGAGTTGCACGGGACCTGGAAAGAGAAACCGGAATGAAGATCATTCACTTTGAAAAAGGTGATTACCAGGGACCCGATTTTGAAACACCACAGCATGTACTTGATGCCACTGACCAAGCACTAAGGGATGGCTATGTAAGATATGATCCTGGACCCGGACTTCCTGAACTCAGGCAGGCTATTGCTGATATGATGGCAAAAAGAGGAAGGCCTACGTTACCGGAAGAAGTTATTGTTACAGCCGGGGCAAAACACTCTTTAACCATGAACCTGCTGACATTTCTTGAAGATGGAGATGAGGTGATTTTCCCTAATCCAGGTTATCCTCCGGACGAAGTATGGGCTAATTATACAAATGCGGTAATTAAACATACACCACTCACAAAACCTGATTGGCAGTTTAATGTTGATGAACTCGAAAAGTTAATTACACCGAAAACCAAGCTGGTAATTATTAATACGCCTCAAAGGCCAAATGGCCACCTTGTGGAAAACCCACAGGAGATTGCAGATATGCTACTGAGGCACCCACATGTGATGATTATCTCAGATGAGATTTTCTCTCAGGTAACTTTTGGAAAGCCGCATATTTCAATTTGTTCTATTGAAGAAATACGTGACAGGGTAATTATTATTGATACATTTTCAAAAACATGGGCAATGACCGGTTGGAGAATTGGCTGGACCGTAGCTCCAAAGCCAGTGATAGATAAACTTTCAATTTTCCTACAGGATTCAATAACAAATGTTGCCGCATTTATTCAGAAAGCTGCAACTGCAGCTATTACTGGATCCCAGGAATGGGTAGATGAAAAACTGATTCTTCTTCAAAATAAAAGAGACCTTATGGTTAACGGCCTAAATGAAATTGACGGAATAACATGTGATTCACCTGACGGCGCTTTTTATGCATTTGCCGACATCAGTGGCACAGGCCTTACTTCACAGGAATTCACCGACAGGCTTGTTGAAAGGGCAGGAGTTGCAGTAGTAGCGGGGACTGCTTTCGGAAGCCAGGGTGAAGGTTATGTAAGAATCACATACGCCTGTTCAGATGAAGATATTATAGAAGGACTTAAAAGAATTAAGAATGCCGATTTAAGCTAATAACTAAAAAATTTAGAAGCAGGATTTTATTCCTGCTTCTTTATATTTATGTATATTGTTTTAAATAAACGGTATGAATATTAAAAGAGTTTTAAGCCCAAATTTATTTCAAGTTTCACTAACAATAGTTTTCATACTGCTTTTTACCTATGCCTGTACCAAAGCGCCTATAACCGGCAGAAACCAGTTTATACTTGTGACCCAGGACCAGGAACTTCAGATGGGCGATGTTGCTTATACAGAAGTTGTAAATAGTTCCAAGATTTCTAAAAACCCTGAATATAATGCAGCAGTTAAAAGAGTGGCCGGCAGGATTGCCGGAGTTGCAAACAGGCCGGATTTCGAATGGGAATACACAGTAATAGATGAAGATAAAACTATAAATGCTTTTGCCCTTCCAGGGGGAAAGATAGGCGTTTATACCGGGATATTAAAAGTAGCACAGACAGATGCAGGGCTTGCAACAGTATTGAGTCATGAAGTAGGCCACGCAACAGCAAGGCACGGCGGGGAAAGGATTACTGCCGGGCTATTATCCCAGATAGGTGCTGTTGGGCTTGCGGCTGCACTCGGTGGTTCGGGAATGGACCCTAACTTAACATACGGAATTATGCAGGCTTACGGACTGGGTGTGCAGGTAGGCGGAATACTCCCATTCAGCAGGTCCCAGGAATCAGAAGCAGACAGGATTGGGTTAATATACATGGCCAGGGCTGGATATGACCCAAGGGAATCGGTTCTTTTCTGGCAGAGAATGGCCGAAGCAACTAAAAACAGCCAGAGACCACCCGAATTTCTTTCTACTCATCCTGATAACGGGACAAGGATAGCTAACCTTCAAAGGCATATGCCAGAAGCGATGAGAGTGTACACTACCTCAAAAAAAGCTCCCAATAATAAAATAAACTTTAAGTAATCTATTATTATAAAAAATCATAGTACTTCCAAACAGAACTCAAAAAATATTTTTCCCCTCTACATAATTATTAATAATATAAATTTATTAATAAAAACTGTGTAAATACCTTTAACTACTCCTTAATTGTTTCTTAACAGAATCTTAACAAAACTATTGTTCAATTTAGTAGAATGATAAATACATGGAGGTTTACCTGTTATGAACACTGCGAGGATTACTCTAGCAGTTACAGCGTTAGTTTTACTGCTTGGCGTTGGCAAGAGCTTTACTCAGACTATTGATGTAGATTCAACAATACCTCTTTACTCAAAGGTTAGCGGTGTCTCCGGGAATATAGATAGTGTTGGTTCAGACACTATGAACAATCTTATGACACTTTGGTGTCAAAAATTCAACGAATACTACCCAAACGTCAGATGCCAGATTGAAGGAAAAGGGTCAAGTACTGCACCACCGGCACTGATCGAAGGTGTTTCCCAGTTCGGGCCTATGTCAAGAAAAATGAAAGGCAAAGAGATTGATGCTTTTGAAAAAGCAACCGGGTATAAACCTGTAGCATTACCAACGTCCATTGACACACTTGCGGTTTATGTAAACAAAGACAACCCTGTTAACTGTTTAACTATTGAGCAGACAGATGCAATTTTTTCAAAAACAAGAAACTGCGGAGAAACTTCGGATATCGTAATCTGGGGTGACCTCGGACTTGAAGACGCCTGGCAGAACAAGCCAATAAGTAGTTACGGCAGGAATTCAGCTTCCGGAACATACGGTTACTTTAAAAAGAAAGCACTGTGTAAGGGTGATTACAAAGACTCAGTAAAAGAACAGCCCGGATCAGCCTCGGTGGTACAGGGAATAACTAAAGATATATTTGGTATCGGATACAGTGGTATCGGTTATAAGACATCAGGTGTAAAAGCGGTCGAAGTTAAAAAAGAAGGCGGACAGTGTGAGGCTCCTACTCTTGAGAATGTTGTATCGGGTAAATACCCGCTTGGAAGGTACCTGTATCTATATGTTAATAAACCTCCAAATCAGCAGTTAGACCCGTTAAGGAAAGAGTTTTTACTTTTTATTCTTAGCAAGGAAGGGCAGGAGGTAGTTGTTAAAGACGGTTACCTGCCTTTACCAGGTACAAAAGTTGCCGAGTTGAGGGCAGTAGTTGAAAATTAAGTGGTATTTAATTAACAGATTGAAATAAAAATATATCGGTTAAATTTTCGTACATCGTAGAAGAAATTTCCCGGTGTACTTCTTTTTCTCCAAATTAAAAACCAAATATAAATGTCTGTTTCAACCAAAGATATAAAAAACTTAAACAGTAAAGAGATCAGGCAAAAAGCCGTTGATAAAAGAATGTTTTACGACAAACTTGCCACAGTGGTTGTGGCAGGTGGTGGTATTGCCATAATACTTTGTATCATAGCAATACTTTTTTTTATCGGGATTGAAACTGTCCCTTTATTGCAATCACCAAATACAGAATTACAAAATAGTTTTAC
>JAUXJP010000146.1 GCA_030624695.1 Candidatus Dadabacteria bacterium
TCATATTCAAAGTCCGAAACGGACCTCATACCTCTTAATACGATATTTGTACCCTTAGATTTTGAATAGTCGACGAGTAGTCCTTTAAAACTATCAACTTCGACTTTATCGTTATTCTTAAAAACTTCTTCAATAATTTCAACACGTTCTTCAATTGAAAAAGTGGTTTTTTTGGAGACATTATGAGCAACAGCAACCACCATCTTATCAAATACTTTTGAACCTCGTTCAATAATATCCAGGTGGCCGAATGTAAAGGGGTCAAATGAACCCGGGTAAATTACTATTCTGCTCAATTAATTTTTGCTCCAAAAAAAAGTAATATTAGTACCGCCATATTTCCTGGTTTCAAGGTCAAAATCAAAATTTTCTAAAAAAAGTTCTTTATTATGTTCCATCACAACCGTTCCAAAACTGTTTAAAACAGTGACTGATAATTGTAGCATATCAATAAAACTTACTTTATCATAAATTTCATAGGGCGGATCAATAAAAATAAGGTCAAATTTCTCTTCTTTTCTTTCCAGGAATTTAAGGGCTTTTTGAAAGTCACTGTTAATAACCCTGGTGCAGTCATCAAATCCGCAGTTCAAAATGTTTTCATTAATCAGCCTGGATGCTGTCCTGTCTTTTTCCACAAAAGTAACACTTAATGCATTTTTACTTAGCGCTTCTATGCCAAGATTGCCTGAACCAGCGAATAGATCAAGTATTTTTAGCCCGTCGATATTCCCCAGTTTATCAAATATGGATTTCTTAACTCTGCTTGTAGTCGGCCTTACTTTTTTAGAACTGGGGACCTTGAGTTTTTTTCCTTTTGCCTTTCCGGTTAAAACCCGCATCAGGCTTATACTACCATAGAGTAAATGTATAGCAATCTGAGGCACTTATGAAGGTATTGGTATTTGTTGAAATTAATTGATTTTACTATTAAAACTAGTAAAAAAACCGGTTAGAATATTCCTTACAACCAAGCAAGTTTACCAGTACTATTAATTCTATTTTTCTAATTTTTCGGAGGCTTAAAACTAAATGTCCACGGACCCAATGATTCTTCCTGTAAATATTGAAGATGAGATGAAGGAATCTTATCTAAGTTATTCCATGAGCGTTATTGTAGGGCGTGCTCTTCCCGATGTAAGAGACGGACTTAAACCCGTACACAGGAGAATTCTCTTCGGTATGCATGAAGTTGGCAACGCCTGGAACAGGCCGTATAAAAAATCAGCCAGGATTGTGGGAGACGTAATGGGTAAATATCACCCACACGGTGATAGTGCCATATATGACTCACTGGTAAGAATGGCCCAGGACTTTTCAATGAGGACCCCCCTGGTAGACGGGCAGGGTAATTTTGGTTCTGTTGACGGGGATTCGCCTGCTGCTATGAGGTACACAGATGTAAGGCTTGCGAGGGTTGCCTCCCAGATGCTTGATGATCTTGATAAAGAGACAGTTGACTTTCTTCCTAACTATGACGGCAGTGAATCCGAGCCAATGGTACTGCCAACTAAAGTGCCTAATCTGCTGTTAAACGGTACTTCGGGTATTGCTGTCGGAATGGCTACAAACATACCTCCTCATAACCTTGGAGAGCTTGTAGATGCTGTCACCGCCCAGATTGAAAATCCTGAAATAACTATAAGTGAACTAATGAATCATATGCCAGGGCCGGATTTTCCAACCGGTGGATTTATACTTGGCAGAGAACCTATAAAATCTGCTTATGAGACCGGAAGGGGCATTCTCAAATTAAGGGCAAAGGCCAGGATAGAAAAGCAGAAGAAGGGTGACAAGGAAATTATAATAGTAGAAGAACTTCCATACCAGGTAAATAAAGCAAAGCTTGCGGAAAGGATAGCAGAACTTGTCAGGGAAGAGAAAATAAAGGGTATTTCAGATATTCGTGACGAATCAGACCGGGACGGAATAAGGCTTGTAATAGAGATTAAACGCGGTGAGCATGCAGCTGTGATACTGAACCAGCTTTATAAACACACTCCGATGGACACCTCTTTCGGTGTGATAATGCTGGCACTTGTAAGGAACCAGCCCAAGGTACTTACACTAAAGGAAACAATTGCACAGTTTATTGACCACAGGAAAGAAGTTATCACAAGGCGCATCCAGTTTGAACTTGCAAAGGCCGAAGCAAGGCTGCATATACTGGAAGGACTAAAGATCGCGCTTGATAACATTGATGAAGTAATAAAACTTATAAGGAAATCACAAAGCCCGCAGATAGCAAAAGAAGGGCTTATTACAAAACTTTCTCTGAGCGATGTCCAGGCACAGGCTATTTTGGATATGAGGCTCCAAAGGCTTACTGCACTTGAAACAGATAAAATACTTGATGAAAGAAAAGAGCTTATTAAAACGGTAATACATCTTAGTGAAATTCTTGGAAGCGAAGTGTTAATACTAAACATAGCCAATGAAGAGCTGATACAGATTAAAGACCAGTTTGCAAATAAAAGAAGAACTGAGATTATGGATAGTGCGGAAGAACTTTCCATTGAAGACCTT
Source organism: Candidatus Dadabacteria bacterium (assembly GCA_030624695.1). GTDB lineage: Bacteria > Desulfobacterota_D > UBA1144 > Nemesobacterales > JAJCZQ01 > JAJCZQ01. Next base: position 2,527 of record JAUXJP010000146.1, read on the forward strand.
ATAGCCGATGAGGACATGGTTGTTACAATCACTCATGAAGGCTATATAAAGACTACCCCGCTCAGTGTTTACAGAAGTCAGAAAAGGGGTGGAAAAGGAAGAACAGGTATAAATACCAAGGATACTGATTTTGTTGAGGACCTGTTCATTGCCTCAAGGCATAACTACGTACTGTTTTTCTCAAACCACGGGAAATGTTACTGGCTTAAAGTACACGAGATACCGGAGTCAGCTGTAAACACCAGGGGTAAGGCTATGGTCAACCTGCTTGATCTTGCTGATGCAGAAACTGTTGCAGCCGTACTGCCGGTAACCAAGTTTGAAGAAGATAAATTTATAATAATGGGTACCAAAAAAGGTGTAGTTAAAAAGACCAAATTAATGGCGTATTCAAGGCCCAGGGTAGGTGGAATAATTGCTATTAATATTAAAGATGAAGACGAACTGATTGGAGCTAAAATTACAAACGGAAATAACGAGGTACTTATTACGTCAAGAAACGGCCAGGCAATAAGGTTTGATGAACATAATGTAAGGGATATGGGTAGGAGTGCAACCGGGGTGAGAGGTATAAGGCTCGGAAAAGGTGACCATGTGGTTAGTCTTGAAGTACTTGAAACACCAGAGGCCCAGGTACTTACTGTTACTGAGATGGGCTATGGAAAAAGGACAATTGTTGATAAATACAGAATTACAGGCCGCGGTGGTAAGGGTGTTATGACAATTAAGACTACCGGCAAAAACGGCAAGGTTGTCTGTGCTTTCCAGGTAACAAACGATATGGAAATAATGATTATTACAACTCACGGCGGAAAGGTAATAAGGATGAAAGTATCTGAAATAAGTGTATACGGAAGAGGGGCCCAGGGACTAAGACTTATAGTACTCGCTAAAGATGAGAAGGTTGCCGCTGTGGCCAAAGTAGTCGAAAGAGATTAATCCCCGGATGATAAGAGAAGTAGAAAACTCATTCCTGGATTTTCCCGGAAATAACTGTTTTGCATGCCATCCAAATAATAATCACGGCCTAAAACTAAAATTTTATGCCGATGATGATAAGCAGGAAGTGTTTACCAGGATCCAGCCCGAGCACCACTTCAACGGTTTTCCCGGCATTCTTCACGGTGGTGTTCAGTGTGCGCTTATAGATGAAGTTGCTTACTGGGCGATGTTCGACAGAATAAAGAAAATAGGGCTCACCGCAAAAATTGACCTGATTTATCTAAAACCAGTACCAATGGATACCGAGCTGGTAGTTTCCGGAAAGGTAATTAACCAGGAAAAACGAAGTGTAGCAGTTGAAACTGTCATAAAGGACGGGCAGGAAGATATCCTGACTAAGGCTAACGTCCTGTATTTTCTTCCTAACAGGAAAGCATTGTTTAAGGTTTTTGGCGAGGAAAACTTTAATGATAAATTTCTAAGCTATATTATGGAATAAAGATTAA
>JAUXJP010000024.1 GCA_030624695.1 Candidatus Dadabacteria bacterium
GCCGGAGACGGGACCACCACAGCCACAGTGCTTGCGGAATCAATCTTCAAAGAGGGAATAAAGCTGGTAGCAGCAGGACATGACCCAATGAAACTGAAGAAGGGAATCGACAAGTCAGTGGAAGTGATAGTAAACAGTATAAGAAAGATGAGCAAACAGATAAAAGACAGGACAGAAATCGCCCAGGTAGCCACAGTATCAGCAAACGGTGATGAGATGATAGGGAACATCATAGCAGATGCGATGGAGAAGGTAGGGAAGGACGGAGTAATAACAGTAGAAGAAGGAAAGAGTTTAGAGACAGAACTTGAAGTGGTAGAGGGGATGCAGTTTGATAGAGGGTACCTTAGCCCCTACTTCGTAACAGACGCTGAGAAAATGATCGTAGACCTGGAGGACCCATATATATTAATGTACGACAGCAAGATCGCTAATATGAAGGACTTAGTGCCGTTGCTTGAAGAAGTGGCAAAAAGCTCAAAGCCTTTACTGATAGTGGCTGAAGATATAGAGGGGGAAGCACTGGCAACATTAGTAGTGAACAAGATAAGAGGGACACTGAAAGTAGCAGCAATAAAGGCACCGGGTTTTGGCGACAGAAGAAAAGCAATGATAGAGGATATAGCAGCGTTAACGGGCGGCCAGGTAATCTCTGAAGAAGCCGGGATGAAACTGGAGAGTGCAAAACTTTCGGATACCGGAGGAGCAAAGAAGATAGTAATAGACAGAGACAACACAACGCTAATTGGCGGATCAGGCACAAAGAGTACAATCGAAGCAAGAATCAAGCAGATAAAGTCGCAGATAGACAGCGCAAGCGGGGAATATGACAGGGAGAAGCTGCAGGAAAGGTTAGCCAAGCTGGCAGGCGGAGTAGCAGTGATAAGAGTAGGAGCAGCCACCGAGACAGAGATGAAAGAAAAGAAGGACAGGGTGGAAGACGCACTAAATGCCACAAGGGCAGCAGTAGAGGAAGGAATAGTTGCCGGGGGAGGCGTAGCACTTGTAAGGGCAATAAAAGATATAGACGGACTTAAGAACGCAGATGTAGAAGAGATGGCAGGAGTAAACATAGTGAAAAGAGCTCTTGAGGAGCCGCTAAGGGAAATAGCCGAAAACGCAGGCTGGGATGGATCCATAGTTGTAGACAAGGTAAAGAACTCTAAGGGGTCACACGGGTTTGATGCAGCAAGGCTGGAGTACAGGGATTTGATAGCAGCAGGGATTGTTGACCCGGCAAAGGTAACAAGGACAGCAATGCAGAATGCGGCAAGTGTGGCAGGGCTATTACTGACAACTGAAGCACTGGTAGCTGAGAAGGCAGAAGATGACGGTGGAGCAGGAGCCCCTGGAGGAATGATTCCAGGAGGCGGAATGCCAATGGGCGGAATGGGCGGCATGATGTAGGAGCTGCAAAGTCCAGAACAGAAAAAACAAACTGTAAAAGAAACAGGTTTACAGAAAAGTAATAAAAAAAAGCGGGCTAAGATGCCCGCTTTTTTAATGCTTAATTCCTAATAAACACAGTGAGTTATAACTGTATATATTTTATTTCTAAAAAATTTTTATAATAATTCTTAAATTTCTGTTGACAACTTAAGTAAAATACTTATATTTATAATAAGTAGTTAATACAGCTACTTAATATTCATCCTCCATCCTCCTTTAAAGAGGGAATGTTCCAAAGCCCAAAGGGATATTCCCTCTTACTTTATTAGAGATATTGAATTAATTCTTAAATATGATTTATTTTATGTCTCGACTTTTTTTAAATATTGTCATGAATAACAAAGCAAAAATCATCTCATTAATACTTATTCTCTTTATTGCAATTATCTCTGTCATGGCCTACCTGATATACCAGGCTAAAAATAAGGAGACCTTTAACGGTTTTTATAATGAGAAGGTCCTGGATGATTTCAGTCTTAAGGATGGTAAAGGAAAGGATGTATCACTATCTGAATATAAAGGGAAATTAGTACTTCTTAATTTTGGCTATACAAGCTGTCCTGATATATGTCCCACTACACTCGGTAATTTACGTTCTATTTATTCTAAACTTGATGAGAAGCAGGATGACGTGCAGGTAGTATTTATCTCGATTGACCCGGACAGGGACAATCCCGAAAAACTTGATGAATATGTAAATTTTTTCAATGATGATTTTATAGGGCTTACGGGCACAGAAGACCAGTTAAAAGAAGTATCTGATATATTTAATATTTTTTATTTTAAAGAAGGGGTCAATACAGACAAGGATTATTTAATGAGCCACCCTACATCTATATACTTAATTGACCGTGAAGGGAAATTAATTCTTAAATACCCACACAATACAAAACAGGAATTTGTTGTTGAAGATTTAAAAAGACTTTTGTAAGATGATAATACTATGAAATATTTGATAATTATACTATTTGCCCTAATTTCGTGCAGTCAGGATACCGGCAGCGGCATAGAGATTAAAAATGCCTGGATAAGAGAAGCCCCACCCGGAGCTACTGTAGCGGCACTTTATCTTGAAATTAATAATAATGGTGGTGAAGACCGAATCGTTTCCATAAACACCCCGGTATCGGAAATTGCTGAAATTCATAATACACAAGTTGCACCTGACGGCACAGGAAAGATGATAAAGCTGGAAAATGTCTCAATCCAGTCCGGAGAACTATTAAAATTTTCGCCAGGTGGAAAACATATAATGTTAATTAATTTAAAAAAAGTACTAAAACCGGGAGAAGTTTATGAAGTAACCGTAGATTTTAAAAATTCCGGACAGAAATCTGTAAATGCTGTTGTCAAAGGTTTTAGTAACAGCGGAGACGAAAACCATAGCGGTCACTCTATGGGCCATTAACGGCATCGGTATTTTCTTTTTCTTTAAACCCTGAAAGTTCTGCAAGTTTGCTTAATTTGTACTGACCCTTGTAATATTTGCCTTTTATCTCCCACGTTGGGTAAGAAGCTATACCCTTGGCAAAACAAAGAGAAGGGTTTGCATTAGCTCCCCTGTTATCACATTCAACATATTCAATAAAGTTAAATGCACTGCCAAACTCCTTTTTCTGATCAATGCAGTGTGGGCATTTGTAGGATCCGTACATTTTTGCCCCAATACCGCCCAAATGTTTTGCAAGTGCTACCTGGTAGCTGTTTGAGTCCCCAATAAAGTCCTGGGAAGAATGGATGCTGTTTGCACCATATATAACGATTGATGCAAAAACTATTGCAAATAAAACCAATTTCCCTGCGGATGTTCTAGGAGCGTGGGACGATTTTTTTAAAAGCAATAAAACTAGAATAGCCAGGATTATTACAAGCGAGACAACACAGAAAGAACAAATGGCATTTATTTTAAAGATCTCTACATAAGTTAGATAAAGGGAAAAAGAGGCACCAATAACCGTAATGTAAAACAGCAGGTTCCATTTTTTTCTTTTAGTAAACGAGTAGAATGAAACTGCTAATATTAATATATATCCGGCAAGCCCAATTACCGAAACAGGTATTCCAATTATTCTGGAATAGATGCTGTTGTTGACTATGTCACACTCTTTACCGGTAATACAATAGTTTAAATCACTTCCACCTAATATTTTTACAGACAAGTAGGCAGATATTATCAGTCCTGCAAAAGCTAGTAGTTTTATCAGATTCAGATCTTTGTTTAAAAATGATTTTGATGAACTCATAATTTAAGTATTTAATTTTAACTAGTTACGACAGAAGTTATATTATAAATAATAAAATAATAATTAGTAATAAAGATTTGGATAAAAAAGAAATTTACTGTAATTTTTTAATTACGTCACTAATTTGTTTTTCTATATAGGATTCATTTAGCAATACTGTTTTATCACTGAACGGATCAATTAAGTTTTTCTGGGTTTGAGTTGCAGTATTTGAAGAGCTTGAATAATTCTTTTCAATTGATATCAACTCGGTAAGGTCCAGGAATTTAAGCAGCTTAAACGTATCCTGGTTGCTTAGAGGACTGGCGGTTACTAAATCGCTGATACTAATTTCTTCCTTAATCATGTTAATTAGTTTGATTTCCTTGATTGAATTTAGATTCAATTCCCCGATTTTAGTAAAGAGTACTTCTTTTGGCCTGATCAAGCCGTCGATATCAATATTGCTGTATAATGGGTCTTCAAATATATAATGTTTGTCAACAGCTTCGTATATTACCTGTATAGGGTCAATGCGAAATATCGTTTCAACCTCGGTCTGGTCTGAATACTTAAAACCGTAAAAACCATCTATGCACCTGAACCCGTTTAATAGTTTGAGTTTGAGCTGGAGTTCAAGAATGCTGCTAAGTTCATGCGGGGTAATTTTGCCTAATTTAATAAGTGACTCTCCAATCTTAAGTCCGGATTCAAGCGTATAATCAATAGCACTCTCCTGGTCTTTTATAGTAATCGTTTTATTTTCGATCAGTAATTTACCAAGCAAAAGGTTTGGGTCATTGCATTCTACAAACTGTATATATCCATCATAAAAATAGATATTTAATGTTAAATCAGATTCTACATACAGATGGCCAAGGCTTTTTTCATGGTGGAATTTACTAAGTAGTTTTGCAAAATTTGTCTTTTCGAGTCTTCCCGACACGTCATAGGTATTGTCACTGTTTGTACCTAAGTTGCCTGGGATTTCAAAGTGATTTAATTCGTTAACAGGTGAAATATTATCGAAGCCATCGGTTGTTAAACCAGATTTATTGGTTTCTATTATTGCTTCAATAAATTCATCAACACTTGAAAACCTGTCATTGGTATTTTTGGATAACGCTTTTAAAATTATATTTTCAATCTCTTTAGGGATTCTGGGATTTATTTCTGTGGGCAGAGGTGGCGGGGCTTCTACCTGAGCTTTCCTTACTTCAAAGTCTGATTTACCAGTTGTAGTGAAAGGGACTCTTCCGGTTATTAATTCATAAAATGATATCCCCAGGGAATAAATATCTGCCCTGTGGTCTATTTTTTTGCCAAGTATCATTTCAGGGGCCATGTATTTCGGCGTACCTATTACTCCACCTCCTTCGGATGCAAGCTCGGTGTCGCCAACTATCTGGGCGATTCCAAAATCAGTTATCTGTACATTGGTGGATGTGAGTATAAAATTGCTGGTCTTTATGTCTTTATGAATAACATTTTTCTTATGTGCATAACTCATTCCTGCCAGTATCTGAAGAATAATTTTAGTACCGTAATCAACGTCGAAAGCTCCTTGGTGGTTGATTATATTTGATACGCTATCACCTTCAACGAATTCCATTATTATGTAATGGTTGTCTTCAAATTCGAAAAAATCGTATACCGTAACAATATTAGGATGGTTAAGTTTTGCCTGGATTTTGGCTTCAGAGTAGAATCGGGCAACCATCTCATTGTTGCTAAGGAGTTTTGGATGAATCATTTTTATGGCAACGATTCTCTCAAGTGAAAGGTGGATAGCCTTATATACCTTTCCCATACCGCCGTGGCCAATTTCCTGAGAAATTTTGTAATTTCCTATTACTTTACCAATAGACATTTATGATTCCCTAATTTGCTTTAAAAGGACTATTATTATTTAGATTATCCAAAAAATTGTTCTGATCCTTAACCTCTGAATCAACTACCTTAGTGATCTGAACAGTAATATTGTCCTTTCCACCCCTTTTGTTAGCTATATTAACCAGCGATTTACATGCTTCATCGGGATCGTATATGTTTAAAATACTGCATATTTCTTCTTCATCGATGTATTCTGTTAGTCCGTCCGAGCATAAAAGAAATACGTCACCCTGGTTTGCTGTAAACGGTTCATACGTTTCAACTTCAATCTCATCAGTAATACCTACTGCCTTAATAAGCATATTTCTGTGGGGAGAAGTTTTCGCTTCTTCCTTTGAAATGATTCCTGAATCAAGCATTTTTTCCGCAAGAGTATGGTCTTTTGTAAGCTGGGTAATTTCTTTGTCCCTTACAAGGTAAGCTCTTGAATCGCCGACATGAGCAAGGAAAGTTTTATTGTTAAATATAAGCATCGCTGTACAGGTAGAACCCATACCCCTTAGTTCTTCCTTATCTGTTGATGCCTGAATTACATTCTGGTTTGCTATTACAATAGAGTTTTTTAGGGAATCAAGTGCATTTTTTTCCAGGTTGTTGTCCTGTGATTTAAAATAATCTTCTATGGAATTTACCACTGTTTTACTGGCTACTTCACCAGCCTGGTGTCCTCCCATGCCATCTGCCACAACCAGAAGCAAAAGTTTCTCATTTGAGCTATCAACATTGAATTCTAAAAAAGAATCTTCATTGTTTTCCCGTAATTTCCCTATATCTGTTGCGCTTGATGTTTGTAACTGCATAATTTAAAACTCTTCAGTTTGAATGGAATTTTATGAATACTTTCTATAGCACGAATACCATTTTATGATTGCCTATTTGAATTATATCACCGCTATTTAGAATTTTTTCATGTATTTTTTTGCCATTTACTTTTGTAGGTTTAAAAAAAGACCCGGTATTAATTATTCTAAAATTTCCATCCGACTGCCTTACTATTGATGCATGAGTATCTTTCACAAACATTTCATTTAAATTAACATGTGCTTCAGGATTTCTTCCGATTGTAAAATATTCAACATGGATAGGTACTTCTACCCCCCCTGGCCCTATAAGTTTAGTTTGGTTTGAAGGAATTTGGGACTCAAGACGTTTCAAAAACTTGTCCTGGGTGTTCTGGTCAACCATCACTGTGTGCCCTTCTGTAAATGCTTCATCCTGGACCTTTGTTGATTGATCTATGGTAAGGGTGTGTTTACCAATCAGGATGATATCGCCAATATGTACATCAGCCCATTCAACCTTATGTCCATTCACATAAGTGCCGTTTGCACTTCCGAGGTCTTTTATTATTATTTTTTGACCTTCTCTATGAATTTTTGCGTGAAACCTGGATACAGCTAAGTTGTTGATATATATATCGTTTTCAATATCCCTTCCGATTGATATTGTCTCAGTATCAAATTTCTTTTTTTCTATCATCCTTGCATCAAGGCTGACTGATATAAATGTCTGATTGAGGTTCATATTTTCTTAATTCCAGTTAAATATTTACTAATATTATAAAACTTAAATTTCTTTTTTGTTATAACTTATTTATAATCATTTATGTATGTTAAGAATATTATGCAATTTACGTACCAATTGAAGGTGTTTTAATGGAAAGGTGGTTTATACTCGGATTATTGGCAGTATTCTTATTCGGTTTAGGGAGTTTTCTCGGGAAATTTGCTTCCAACTCTGACATTTCACCCAGGGTATATTTTTTTGAAGTAGTTGGAACCATAACAGTATTTACTACATTTTTCCTCTTAAAAAAATCTGAGATTTTAAATGGTTTTTCAGTTAATTATTATGCAATAGGTATGGGTTTATGCTGGGGGATAGGCACTGTACTCTTTATTTTTGCCCTGGAAAATTCTAAAATTTCGATGATTACCACTTTAACGGCTTTGTACCCCGCTATAACAATTATCCTTGCGTATATATTCCTGGCGGAAAGGCTTGATACGAAAGAGATTGTTGGTGTACTGTTGGCTATGGTTGCAATCTTTCTGATTGTGAAGTAGATATTAACCATTTATCCTTTTCAGGTTAACAAAGGCTTAATATTTGGTGTTAATATTATTGCAGTATGTAGATTGTAAAAATCAGGATTAATTATGTCTAATAATAAAAATTTTTCGTCAAATGTAAACTATTCAAACGATATCACCCAAACATTCTGGGGACAGGTTGCGTCTTATATTTCAAATATTTTTTCACCCCCGCTGGTTGTGATTTACGGAATATTAATTTCAACTTATTATATTGATACTTCTTCAAGGTGGGTATGGGCGACACTTTTTATTATGCTTTTTGTTCTTCCGCCTACACTATATGTAGTTAGCCTTCTAAAAAAAAGCCAGATAAAAGATTTCCATATGAATGTCCGAAATGAGCGTGTTAAACCTCTTTTGGTTATGTTAATTAACACACTTGTTGGTGTCGGAATATTTTATGCCTTGGGAACTCCGAAATTTTTTATAGTTTTTACTCTTTGCTGCCTAATCTCGGTTTTGCTTATGTTCTTTTTTACACTCAGCTGGAAGATCAGCGGGCATGGGCTGGCTGCCGGCGGACTTTGTGTGATTTTGATTACCACAATGCATGAAGCAGCGATTCCTTTTACAGTGATTGTTCCAATAATTGCCTGGTCAAGAGTTAAACTTTGCCGCCATACGGTACTTCAGACTGTTGCCGGAGTAATTCTGGGTTTTTTAACTTTTGGCATCCCTCTTTACCTGACGGGACTTATTTAAAAAAATATTAGTTTTACTGGCCGAGGGTCACTGATTCCTGGTTATCAAGCTGGCGGCTGCCTATTTCAAAACTGTCTACTAATTCTTTATCTGTGTAATCAGTATCATTGCTTTCAAGTATAAAGTCTATGATATATGGAACATTGTTTTTAAATTCAGCAGGGTAGATAAAATCTGAATTTAACCATTCTTCTATGTGTTTTTCAAAATCATTATCAATACTATTGAGGGTTTTAATTCCAAGCCTGCTGAGAGCCTCGGCATTGCATTCCTGTTCGTACTGTCCCTTCATTGGGATTGTGAGGATTTTCTTGCCAAGATATAGTGCCTCTGAAGGTGTTTCGAAACCGGAGTTGCAAAGTATGCCCTCACTTGTGGCAAGGCTTTTAACAAAATGTGCGTTGTTTATTGGGTTAATAGTTACATTCTTTTCATTGTAAGGTTTGCCCTTATAATGCTTGGAGAAGAGCTCCCATTCGGCATCTATCCTGTTGAGCCGTTCGGTAAGGTATTTTTCATCAAACGAAGGAAGGTACACTGTATAATGGCCCATGTTTTTAACATCGGCATGTCTTACCTCTTCCCTTATAATAGGTGTTTCAATAAAACTGTCATATTTTTTGTAGTGAAGTCC
>JAUXJP010000094.1 GCA_030624695.1 Candidatus Dadabacteria bacterium
AGAAATAGACGGGGAAGGTGTACTTGAAGGGAAAAGGCTAGAGCTTGCATGGGTAGACCCGGTGGATGCGTTTTTTTTACAGGTGCAGGGTTCGGGTACCGTAAGGTTTACTAACGGAAAGGAAATAAGGCTCGGTTATGCAGCAAAAAACGGGCATCCGTATGTCGGTATTGGGAAACTCCTTTATCACAAGATCCCAAAAGAAGAGATGACTATGCAGGCACTTGATAAGCATTTAAGGAGCCTGTCTCCGGAAGAACGGCAAAAAATCCTTTTTCAAAACCCAAGCTATGTGTTTTTCAGGGAAATAGAAGGCAGGCCTGTTACTCATTCGGGGGCAGAAGTTGTAGACGGCAGGACCATAGCCACTGACAAGAGTTTTTACCCGAAAGGGACACTCGCATTTATGGAATTTCCAAAGCCTACATTTTCCGATGAGTTTTCAACAAGGCCAAACACGTGGGTAACAACTTCCAGGTTTGTTCTGGACCAGGACACCGGCGGGGCAATTAGGGGGCCCCACAGGGTTGACCTTTTCTGGGGAACAGGTGAAGATGCAGCACAGCATGCAGGCGTACTTAAGAATTGGGGCAAGCTTTTTTACCTTGTGCCAAAAGATGAGTTTGTCGAGGAGCTGAAATCAAACTAGATATGAAAGACATTGAAACCCGGGCTGATATAGAACTCCTTATTAGTAAATTCTATGAGAAGATGCTGAAGGACCAGGTTATTGGTTTTATATTTACAGATATTGCTAAAATAGACCTTGATGAACACCTTTCCATAATCTGTGATTTCTGGGAAACCATACTTTTTACAAGGCCGGTTTATAAAAGGGGCCCCGAGGTAATGAATGTCCATCACGAGCTAAACAAGAAGATTCCCCTTAAAAAAGGCCACTTTACCAGGTGGCTTTACCTTTTCAGCACAACAATTGATGAACTATACACCGGTGAAAAGGCTGAAAAAGCCAAGGAAAAGGCGGATTCTATTGCCAAGCTCATGCAGAATAGGCTCGGCAGTGTCAGCTGTATAAATGTAGATGTTACTAAGAATTAAATACTAATTCTTTGAGTAACTGTCCAGGTTTGCCTTATTTTCAAAATAATAGACGGTTCCGTTTGCAGTTGCCCCGATTACGGCGTCTGATTTATCTATGGACTTTCCGCTCACAGGGTCAGTGGACATTCTCTTTTCAGGGTTGTTTGCAAGCTGCGCCTTACACATTTCGCAGCAGCCGTAATAGGTCTTATCTGCTACTTCCACTGGAATTTGTACATCAGGGAACAGCTTATTTGTCACCATGCATACATACTTTGAGTCGACCTCGGTAACAGTTGGGGTTGTTTCAGCTTCAGCCTGGCCGATAGCTGTAAATACACCAAAGAAAGCAAGGGATATTGTGATTAAAAGTAATAGGTTCGTTTTAAATTGCATTGTTATTAATTCTCCTGATTTTAATTTGTTTATATTGTACATTATTATAATATCGATTCATCAACTTTTTATAAAAAATTATACGGATGGCCACTTTTAAAGGTTTAGTATTATTTGTACGTTAAATATAGGATAACTGATTGTTAATATTAAATTTATCGTTTTGACAAATATTATTTTTTGTGATATTGTCAGATTGTTTTTGCAGTAGTTCTAGTCTAGATTAAGATTCACGTCTGAAATTGATTTTGAACCACTAGCATAATCCAATTATTAAGTAAGGAGGATGCCTATAATGGCAGAACGTGAGATTGGCACCGTAAAGTGGTTCAATGCAACCAAAGGGTTTGGTTTTATTGAGCGCGAAAATGACAAAGATGTATTTGTTCATTACAGTGAGATTGGCGGAGAAGGCTATCGTTCATTAGATGAAGGCCAGAAAGTCGAGTTCAGCGTTGTGGATAGTGAAAAAGGCCCACAGGCGCAGAACGTAATACCTCAGTAATTTAAGAGCATACATCTCATAAATTCAACTTGTACCTGATATTTAGGTACAAGCTTCTCTTTTTCCGGGGATTTAGTCTATCTATTACTATTATTCTTCATAGATAGCTTTATCCATTTTCAGTTTTCCTAGCTTGTGTATACTAAAGTCCCCATTACATCACCAGGATAATAACGATGGTCTATAAATTTATTTTTATATGTTTTTTAGCAACTCTTACCGCTATTCCAATTATATATTTTGTAACAAAAAGCAGTAATTTAAGGACCTATCTGAACTATTTCTTTTTTACCTGGGTTGTTAACTCAATCTTCCAGGTTTCAATTATGTTTATCATTACTTTTGTCCTGATTTTAATGTCGATTTTTGGCAAAACGGGTGAGGATTTCAGTTATCCGTCTACCGTTAAATACGTTTCAATCATATCAACCGCTATCTGGTATTTTGCGGGTTTGTATATAGTATTCAGGATTGAAAAGTCTAAAAAAAATGCTTAATAAAGTTTTTCTTCACATTTATATAAATTGAATTTACATTTAAACCGGAGGTGCTAATAATGAAAAAGTTAATATTACTAACCCTGATGTTTTTATTACTTACCGGTTTTTCGGTTTATGCCCAGAATGAAACCGGCTGCGAATTTCAGTGTAAGCGTGAGTACGAGTCTTCAAAATTTGAATGCAGCGAAACATGGGCAGGCCCGGGACAGGAACCTAACAAGGAAAACTGTATGAGGGGGGCAGAGAACAAACTCCAGAGATGCCGGAACACCTGTGATGCGGGTTAAAATGTTAAAACGTACTGTTTTTTTTGGTGTGTCTTAAAAGGAACAGGGATTCTTTAAGTTGCTCTTGGTTCTATATTCTCATTAATCCAGTCTACAATTTCATCTAACGGTGTGCCGGGAAGGAAGATTGTTTTAACTCCCAGACTTTTAAGTTTATCGATATCGTCCTGCGGTACTACACCTCCACCAAATACCGGGATGTCTTCTAACCCATTTTTTTTAAGCAGCTTAAAAATTTCATCAAAAATATGGATATGGGCCCCGGACAATATGCTGATACCGATGGCATCAATCTTTTCCTCTATTGTAGTTTCAACTATCATTTCGGGTGTAAGGTGAACCCCGGTGTAGATTACCTCAATTCCTGATTCCTCAAGTGCCCGTGCTACAATCTTTGCACCCCTGTCATGCCCGTCGAGGCCTGCTTTTCCAATCAGTATCTTCAGTGATTTAGTTTTTGAGTTAATCATTTTTCTTAAAAATGGGCAGGGTCTTTATACATTCCAAACGTATCCCTGAAAACGTTACAAATTTCGCCAAGTGTTACGTACTCCCTTACGGCCGCTATAATAGGGGGCATAAGGTTTCTTTCCTCAACAGCAGCATCCCTTATGTCCATGAGTAAATATTTTATTTTTTCCATGTCACGTGACTCTTTAAGAATCTTTAACTTTTTTATCTGGCTGTCCTCTACACCTTCGTCAAACTGATGGGTGGGAATTGGAATCTCGTCGTCGAGTTTGTACTTATTTACCCCCACAACGGTCTTTTGCCCTGCGTTTACCTGCCGCTCGTAAAGATATGCAGCACCTGCTATTTCACTATGAGGATAACCTTTCTCAATTGAACTTATCATACCACCCTGCTGATCAATTTTTTCTATATATTCGTAAGCCATCTGTTCTATTTTTGAGGTCAGTTCTTCTATTAAGTAACTTCCTCCCAGCGGGTCAATTGAATTTGTAACTCCCGTCTCTTCAGCGATTATCTGTTGAGTCCTAAGTGCAACCATCACAGATTCCTCCGTGGGAAGTGAAAGGGTTTCATCCATTGAATTTGTATGGAGAGACTGGGTACCTCCCAGTACTCCCGCCATTGCCTGTATGGCAACCCTGACAACATTGTTTACAGGCTGCTGGGCTGTAAGGCTGGCCCCGGCAGTCTGGCAATGTGTTCGAAGCATCAGGGATTTTGGGTTTTTAGCATTAAACCGTTCTTTCATGATTTTTGCCCACATTCTTCTTGCAGCTCTTAACTTGGCAATTTCCTCAAAAAAATCATTGTGAAGGTTAAAGAAAAATGAAAGCCTGGGGGCAAAGTCATCAACATTCATACCACGTTTTACACATTCCTCTACATAACATATACCATCGGCAAGTGTGAAAGCCAGCTCCTGAACCGCGGTGGAACCTGCTTCACGGATGTGATAGCCGGAGATAGAAACGGGGTTGAACCTTGGAAGATGCTTATTGCAGTACTCAATCATATCTACAATTACCCTAACGGAACTTTTAGGGTCCGATATCCACTCCCTCTGCGCAATAAATTCCTTTAACATATCATTTTGAAGTGTCCCTTTAAGGTTGTCTGAGGTAACACCCTTTTTTTCTGCAGCAACAATATACATTGCAAGTATTGCACTGGCGGAGCAGTTAATTGTCATGGAAGTTGAAATTTTGTTAAAGTTTATGTCATCAAACAGGGTTTCCATATCTGCAAGTGAAGAAACAGAAACACCTTCCTTGCCAACTTCACTTTTGGCCCTCGGATCATCGGCGTCGTAACCCATGAGCGCCGGCATGTCGAATGCAACACTAAGCCCGGTCTGGCCCTGGCTAAGAAGGAATTTAAATCTTTTATTTGTATCCTCGGGTGAGCCAAAGCCTGCAAATTGCCTCATTGTCCATAGTTTTCCCCTGTACATAGTGTTGTGCACCCCCCGTGTATAGGGGTAAGTGCCTGGGTATCCTATTTCTTTTTTAAAATCCAGATTTTGCAGATCATAAGGAGTAGAAAGAGGGGGCACATCAATATTGGATATTGTTGTAAAATCTACATCTCTTTTATGACTATCCTTATAGCTTTTATACCAATTATCTTTGTCATCCTTTGAGTTTTGAAGTTTTTCCTTATCCAGCATCTAATAACCCCTAATAAAGCAAACATTTATAGATATTACTGCAGTTCAGTGAACGCACGTTCATTATATAAATATAGCATTATATTGTCAATGAGAATACTTGTATATAAATAATACTATAATAATTACAAATAGTTATGATGTAGGTGTCAAGATAAGAGCAATATGGGTATGTGACTCAATGTAGCTGAACGTACGTTCAGCTAAGGGTGTTAGGACTGATCAATATCCTTCTGGCTTCTTTTTTATTAGTTTGTGAATTTATATCTATTTACCGGGAAGGGGTTTTTTCCTGTCATTTTCATCTAAATTTACCATAGTGATGTTGGTTTCAAAAATCAGAGTTTTGTCATTACTCCGAA
>JAUXJP010000043.1 GCA_030624695.1 Candidatus Dadabacteria bacterium
ACTTCATAATCAAACATCCCATTAGGCTTACTGAAATTATCGATGTATTCAGCAGACAACTTAATTGAATTCGACAGCTTGTCCCCAGAGTGGCAACTCGTAATTGAAAGTAAGATGAAGGAGTAAAATATTAAGAATACAAATTTGTAAGTGAAGGGTTTTATTTTAATATTTATTGGCTTATATATTAATTTCACAATCATACAATTTAAACAAATTGTTTTAAGAATCTGATATCATTCTCAAAGAATAGCCTTATATCATTTATTCCATATTTGAGCATTGTAATCCGTTCAACACCCATACCAAATGCAAACCCGGTATAAACGTCCGGATCATAATTAACACTTTTGAATACTTCGGGATCAACCATACCACAGCCCATAATTTCAAGCCATCCGGTCTGTTTACAGACCCTGCACCCATTACCCTTGCACATCGTACATTCAATATCCACTTCAGCACTTGGTTCGGTAAAAGGGAAGAAACTTGGCCTGAACCTGACATTGGTATTTTTACCAAAAGTAAGCTGTATGAACTGTGTAACTATTGATTTTAAGTTTCCGAATGTCACAAATTTATCTACAAGTAGTCCCTCTATCTGATGAAACATCGGGGTATGTGAAACGTCACTGTCACACCTGTAAACTTTACCAGGTGCTATAATTTTTACCGGAGGGGATTGCTGCTGCATTACCCTTATCTGTACCGGTGAAGTGTGTGTACGAAGGACAATATCATCGGAAATATAGAAGGTATCCTGCATATCTCGTGCAGGATGGTCCCTTGGAATATTTAGTGCTTCAAAATTATAATAATCAAGCTCGACTTCAGGCCCCTCTACTACGTTGAAACCCAATCGTTCAAAGTTGTAAACAATCTCATCCATTACACGGTTTACAGGGTGTTTCCCCCCCGGAGGGAGGCCCCTTCCAGGCAGTGTTAAATCAATCTCTTCCTGGGTTAGTGATTTAGCCTTAATGTTTTCCTTTATTTCAGTAAGCTTTTCTTCAATCTTAGCCTCAATATCAGTCTTAACTACGTTTATAGCCTGACCCATCTCTCTTTTTTCTTCAGGAGTCAAATCACGCATCGATTTTAGCAGTTCAGTTATAACACCCTTTTTCCCTACATATTTGGATTTGATCTGTAGAAGTGCGTTTTCATCTTTTGCACCTTTGAGGTCTTCAGTAATACCGTTTTTGGCTTCTTCTAGTATCTCTTTCATTTAAGTTCTCTTCCGAGGTTTGAAATTCTAATAAATCCGTGAAAAATATCAATTGTTAAAATAACCGCTCAGTGTAATTACGACCATAACTATACCTATAAATATCTTTGCAAATGAGCCGCCGACTCTTCCAAGAAGTGTTCCCCAGCCGGATGAGACTGCCTGTTTTATTCTCTTACCCTGGAACAACTCAGCAATAACAGCACCGGCAAAAGCGCCGGCAAATGCACCTATGATAGATCCAATACCCAGAAAAAAAGGTGCTCCTAAAACAGCACCGGCAATCCCGAAGATAATAGAACCTGCGATAGCCCTGTTGCTTGCCTCGTATTTTTTAGCACCTATAATTCCAAGTAAAAACTCTACAAGTTCTCCGAAAAGAGTTAAGGTCAGCAGTATAATTAAGGTATTAATCTGTATTTTGTCAAAATGGCCAGCCCAGGCCAGAAGAAATGAGAATCCAAGAATAACCCAGTTGCCGGGGAGCCCGAAGAAGTGGCTTATAATGCCCGCTATAGAAAAAAGGAAAAAAAGTATTAGTAGAAATATTTCCATATCTACTTAGCTGTCTTCAGCCGATTTTCTTTTCCTCCAGTAAACAACAAAGGCACTTGCAACAAAAATGGATGAATATGTTCCTACCAGGACACCTATAATTAATGTAAAGGCAAAATCATGAATTACTGCTCCTCCCAGAAAGAAAAGAGGAATGAGTACTATAAATACAGTCACACCGGTAAGGATCGTTCTGGATAAAGTCTGCGAAACACCTTCGTTAACAATCGTCCCAAAATTCTTCTGCAGGGATTTAGACATATTTTCTCTGATCCTGTCAAAAATAACTATAGTATCATTTACCGAGTAACCTATCACGGTTAATAAAGCGGCAACAATAGCCAGGGTAAACTCCTTATCGGCAATCGAAATTGCACCAAGTGTTATTATGGTATCATGAAAAAGTGCTATAACAGCCCCGATTGCAAAACCGAGTTCGAAACGGAATACAAGGTAAATCAGGATACCTACGCATGCAAGTAATATTGATAATATAGCCTTCTGAATAAGTTCCTTACCAATTTTCGGGCCTATGTAGTCAATTCTTTGAATCTGGGCACCGGCATATTCCGGTGTAGTGGCAATAACATCATTTAATTTCTGTTTAAAGTCCTGTATCTGATCAAAACTCACTACCTTCGGAGAAAACGAAATAAGATATTCGTGGTCAGAAGCGAGGCCAAACTGCTGCACGGCTTCAGCTTCATATCCCAAGGTTTCAAGGCTCTCCCTTATATACTTGACTTCGGGCCCGGTAGGAAATTTTACCTGCAGCTCAGTTCCTCCGGTAAACTCCACACCCCAGTTCGGCCCACCGTGATAAGCAATCGAGCCGATTGAAATAACAATTAAAAGAAGTGAAAATTTGACCGCATTTGGAATTTTACTTACAAAATCGTATGTTTTATCTAATTTGAATATATCCAAAGTTTATCTATCCTCCAGTTCAACTATATACTGACTGTTGAAATCTCCTTGTCTCTGTAAAAGTAGTTAGTTATCAGACGTGCAACAATAACGTTGCTGAATACGGTTGAAATAATTCCAATCGATAATGTTGCTGCAAACCCTTTAATCGGGCCTGTTCCAAACCAGAATAGAATTAGCGCAGTTAATAGCGTGGTTATATTCGCATCGAGAATTGTCCATAAAGACCTGGAATAACCTGCCTCAATGGCAGCAAGCGGGGTTTTCCCAATGTGAAGTTCTTCTTTTATCCTTTCAAATATAATAATATTTCCATCAACAGCCATACCAAGTGTAAGCACAAGGCCCGCTATGCCGGGAAGAGTAAGAGTAACACCAAAAGCTGAAAGGAATCCCATAATAAAAAGCATGTTTAAAAGAAGTGCAATATCGGCAACAATACCCTGCAGCCTGTAGAAAAAGGCCATAAACAGAAGTACAAGTATTCCGCCGACAATCATTGAAGTCCTGCCGCTATCAATCGAATCCTGCCCGAGTGACGGCCCTACAGACCTTTCCTGCTCTACAGCAACAGGCACGGGAAGCGATCCGGATCTGAGAACAAGTGCCAGGTCTTTTGCTTCTTCAGGAGTAAAGGTGCCCGTGATTGTTCCTTCGTAAGTAATTTTATCATTTACAACCGGGGCTGATTTGACATTGCCGTCAAGCACAATTGCAAGCCTTTCCCCTATATTTTCACCGGTAAGATCACCAAAGTTGGCCGCACCTTCTCCTTTAAATCTAAACAGCACGGCAGGACGTCCAAAGTTATCAAATGATATCCTCGCATCAGATATTGATTCTCCAGTTACTTTTGCAATATCTTCGGTAAGGAAGAAGTTTTCGTTCTGATTACCGGTTTCCCCGGGGTGTATTTCAAGGTTCTTGGCAGCAAGTTCATCTTTGGAACTAACTCCCTGTCCCTGCAATATTATATCTTCTGTTATTCCGGCTGCATTTACAATCTTGAATTCAAGCACGGCTGTTTTTCTTATCAGGTCTACAATTCTTTCCCTGTCCTTCTGGGAAGCACCAGGGACCTGTACCAGAATCCTGTCATTACCTGTTGTCTGTATAGAAGGTTCTATCAGGCCAAAATCTGCTATCCTGTTTTCAATAACCTGTTTTACCTGTGCAAGAGAGTTTTTCTTAAGTTCCTTAATATATTCGGAATTTAGTTGTATATTGATGCTGAGGTCATTTGCTGAAATTGAAGCAACGTTACTAAAATTATCATTAGCAGCGGTAAGTGCTTTATCGAGGTCATCCTTGGAATAGAAATTCAGAGTAAGGGTGCTGCCGTTAATATTAGATGATTTAACCAGTGCCCTGCTTTTTGTTAAATCGTTTTTAATTATCTCATTTATTGAGTTTAATTCCACCTCTACAGATTCATTCACCTGTACTCCGAGTAACAGGAAAATACCGCCTTTCAAATCAAGGCCGAGCCTGATACCCTTGCTTGGAAAAACTTTTGACCACCATGAAGGCAGGTTGTCACCGGCTAATGTGGGAGCAAGAAAGATCAGGGACATTAAAGAAATGAATGCAATGGTTAAGACCCATCCTCTGGATACTTTTCTCATTCTACTGCTTTCCCCCTTTCTGTTTGGTTTCAGCTTTGTCCTGGTTAACTAATGCAGAAATATTGGCCCTGGCTATCTGAACATTTACTCCCTTGGCTATTTCAATTGTTAAGAGTTCTTCTTCTGTATTTACAACCCTTCCGTGTATTCCTCCGGCAGTTATGACCTTATCACCGCGCTTTATGTTCTTCACCATATCTTCTTTCTGCCGTGACTGTTTACGCTGGGGCCTTAGTATAAGAAAATAAAAAAGTCCAAAAATAAGTACAAACGGCAATGCCGCAATTATTGGCGATCCGCTTTCACCCTCTGCGCCGCCCATTCCAGGGGGTGCACATGATGTAAGAAAAATCAGTACCGGGGTTAATGCAACTATAAATTTCATTGTTTGGTATTCTCCTTCGCTGACATTTCATGCTTTAATTCTTCAAACTTTCCCTGCGCAATAGATTCTCTTATTCTTTTCATAAGGATTGCATAAAAATAAAGATTATGAAGAGTAAGAAGCCTATGAGATAAAAACTCCCCTGCTAAAAAAATATGTCTCAGGTAAGCCCTGGAAAAATTCTTACAGGTGTAGCATCCGCATTTTTCATCCAGCGGTAAATTATCATTCGAATATTGAGCATTTTTTATAACTATTTTTCCATTATTTGTAAAGACATTTCCATTTCTGGCATTCCGGGTTGGTATCACGCAATCAAACAAATCCACCCCTTTTGCTACTGCCTCTACAATATCCGCCGGCTTGCCAATTCCCATTAAATACCTGACTTTATTTTCAGGCAGAGAGTTGAGGCAAAACTCGGTAGTTTTGTAAGTCTCCTCGGATTCTTCACCTATTCCGAGTCCCCCGATTGAATATCCTTCAAAATCCAGCTCCATTAGCCCGTCCATTGATTTCTGGCGCAAATCTTCATATATTCCACCCTGTACAATTCCAAAAAGTGCTTTTTTATTATCAGTTTTACTAATTTTGCATTCTTTTGCCCACTTTGTTGTACGATCAACAGCTTTTTCTATGTATTCTTTCGGGGCCTCAACCGGCGGGCACTCGTCAAGACACATCATAATATCAGAATTAAGGTATTCCTGAATTTCTACAGCCTTTTGCGGGGTGAGGAAATGAGAACTCCCGTCTAGATGCGACTGAAAGGAGATCCCATGTTCAAGAATTTTTCGTGTTTTTGCAAGGCTCAGCACCTGGAAACCCCCGCTGTCGGTTGCAACAGATTTATTCCAGCCCATAAATTTCTGAAGTCCCCCTAATTCTTTTACGAGCTTATGACCCGGCCTCAGGTAAAGATGATAGGCATTAACAATCATCATCTGAAAGCCCATACCTTCGAGGTCAGCGGGGGTCATGGTTTTTACCGTTGCCTGCGTGCCTACGGGCATAAAAGCCGGAGTATCGACACTTCCATGGGCGGTAGTAATTAGTCCGCATCTTGCTTTGGTATTGTTATCTTTTTCTTTAAGTTCGAAAGCAAACATAATATTTTCTGAAAATTAAGAAGGTTGGATATCAGAATATTTAAAGCCCCAGTACATCTTTCATGGCGTAAATACCAGGGGATTTCCCCGGTAGCCATTTTACTGCCCTCAGAACGCCTTTAGAAAAATTGTCCCTGCTTAGGGCTTTGTGTGTAAGTTCAATTCTTTCACCGTCACCAAGAAACATTACAGTATGGTCACCGACAACATCTCCTCCCCTTATAGTCTGGATCCCGATCTCATTATTTTTTCGTTTTCCAATATTTCCGTGCCTTTCGAAGACTGCGTTATCGTTCAGATTTACATCTAGTCCTTCAGCTACAGATTCTGCAAGGCCAAGGGCGGTACCGCTGGGAGAATCCACCTTGTTCCGGTGATGAGCTTCAACAATCTCCACATCAAATTCCTTTCCAAGGATTTTAGAAACATTTTTCGAAAGTTCAAATAAAAGGTTGACTCCTATACTCATATTTGGAGATATCACGGATGGAACTGATTCCAAAAATTTATTGAGAGTACTTTTCTGGTCTGTGGAAAATCCTGTAGTACCAATTACAATTGATTTATTATTATTTGAAGCATACTCAGCATTGGATATTGTGGATTCAGGAGCAGTGAAATCCACAATAATATCCGAATCCCCTGCAGCATCATAAATATTGTCGAAAACTTCAACACCGTTGTTTGCTACACCCATAACTTCACCAAGGTCTTTCCCTACAAGCTGGTGTCCGGGCAACTCGGCAGCTCCAACAATACTAATATCTTCATCATTATTAAGGATGGTGAAGATACTCCTTCCCATCTTACCCCCAACACCAATTATGGTAACTTTAATCATTTTTATACGAGTTAATTATGTGCAGTTTTCTATACAAGTATCTTTGGTAATCTTCCACTTGTCATCAAGGAGTTTGAGATCATATTTATTCCTTGTGAATCTCTTTTCTATTCCGTTTTCCAGGGTGTGCTGAGTCTCCAGTTCGGCAACCACTATTGCAGTGTTTCTAAACAACTGTGTTGCGAGAATATTATAATTTACAAGCTTTACTTTTTCCTCTTCCAACAACAACTGCATACGGTTGATATAACCCTCCTTGTCAGAACTTAAGATATATATCTGGTCATAGGCTTTACCGAAATTGTCAGTTTTTAATGACTCAAGAAAAGTTTTAACAACATCTGTAGCTGATACATCTGTTTTAGCAATTTGGGGATAATTCGATGATTTCTGTTTCTTGACACAGGAAATCAAAGAAATAGGTAAAAGTAGGAGAATTATTAAAATTAAATTTTTCATAGTTTGCAATATTTTTATACAAGGCCTTTAAACTCTGGTATAGAATAAGGAGTTAAATATTAAATATCAAGCAAAGAAAGTTTATTTTTATTTGACTGTCTAACCCCTAAAATGAGCAAACTTAATAAACCTCCCCCAGATCAACTGTTAAGATCAATCAAATACATTTAAAAT
>JAUXJP010000154.1 GCA_030624695.1 Candidatus Dadabacteria bacterium
GGTTGACATAGAATATTTTTTAAATTATATTAAACCTTATGGTTAAATGTACTTAATATTTCATGTACAATTCATAATGACTTCAAGGATATTATGGCAGCAATGGGATAATTAAAATAAATTATGGAGAAATAAAATATGTCTAATTCTATTCACGATAAGCGCTTTCCAGGTGAAAGTGATGAATACAGGAGAGCACGGAATAAATTACTCCAGGCCGAAATTGAACTTAGAGAAAATATTGAAAATGTTGCAAGGCTAAGGCGACAGCTCCCGCTGGGAGGAATAGCAAAGGATGACTATGTTTTTGAAGAAATTATTAACGGCGAAGTAAAAGAAATAAAACTTTCCCAATTATTTGAAGCGGAAAAGGATACGCTAATAATATACAGTTTTATGTATGGCCCCAAAATGGAAAATCCATGTCCTGCATGTACAGCAATAATTGACGGATTTAACGGGTTTGTTCATCACCTGGAGCAACGTGTCAATTTTGCAGTTGTGGCTAAATCGCCAATCAAGCGAATAACTGATTTTGCTGATTCAAGAAAATGGAATGGCCTGCATCTTATTTCCTCAGAGAAAAACAGTTTTAATTCAGACTATTTTGCCGAGACCGAGGAAGGTTCCCAGATGCCAATGTGTGATGTTTTCGTAAAAAAAGAAGATGGCATTTACCATTTCTGGGGCTCCGAATTGTTATATGCCCCGGCAGAAGGGCACCCCAGGCATATGGACCTGATGTGGCCAATCTGGAACTTCCTTGACCTTACTCCGGAGGGAAGGGGAACAGACTGGCATACAAAGCTGTCTTATGATTGATAATTTTTTGATTATTTAAAGCTTCAGGCGAATTGTTGAAGAATTTAATACCGAAATAATATCCCGGATTGGTTTACATACAATAACAGGTGACTTTCAGGTATCTGAGGGTAGAGTATATGAAATAGTAAAAATTCAATCCGGAAACCGTTTTTTCTGTATAAACCAGCGATACCACGGAACTTGAATATAGCGGTACTGTCATACATTTAATAAATCAATTATAATAATAACGTTTTGCAAAGCATAATATACCTTCAGCAGAGTAATCCATATCTTTTTCCCATACTACTTTTATTGGCAATTGTAGGAGTTGTTATTCTTGTAATCTATTCGATCAGGAAAAGCAACCTTGTAAAGATGCTAAATTCTGACCTTCTGAATAACGAACATACATTCAAGGAACTTGAAGAGAAAGTAGAAACCCTCGGCAGTCAGCTTAATATAAACAGAGAAAGTGTGTTAGAGCTAACTGCAGATAAGAAAGGCCTCGAAACATTGATACATGAAAAAGATAAATCACTGAATTCTTTTGAGACCCAGATAAGTGAGATTAAATCCGAACACTATGATCTTCAATCAAGCAATATTAATAAGGAAAAAATTATCAGTGAGCTCCAGACAACAATTGAAAAGGATAAGGAGATTAACTTTCAGAAGCTCCAGATACTTGAAGAAGCAAAAGAAAAACTTTCTTTAGAGTTCCAAAATCTAGGGAACAAAATATTTGAAGACAAGAGCAAAAAGTTTACTATCCAGAATAAGGAAAATCTTGAAAGTGTTCTTAACCCACTAAAGGAACAGATTAAGGATTTCGATAAAAAAATCTCTGATACTTACGAAAAAGAAACAAAGGAAAGAATTTCTCTTGTAAACCAGATCGAACAGCTTAGGAACCTAAATGAAAAAATAAGCCAGGATGCGGTTAATTTAACCAATGCCCTAAAAGCGGAAACTAAGACACAGGGTACTTGGGGTGAGTTTGTGCTAGAAAAAGTCCTTGAGATTTCGGGCCTTGAAAAAGGCAGGGAATTTGAAACCCAGGAAACTTTCCGGGATGAAGAGGGCAATATGTTTAGGCCTGATGTTATTGTCCACCTTCCCGATGGAAAAGATGTTGTCATTGATTCAAAAGTATCATTAACAGCATACGAGAGGTATAGCTCAAGTGAAGATGCAGAAGAGAAAATGCAAGCCTTGAATTCTCATGTTCAATCTCTTCAGAACCATATTAAAGAACTCGGTTCAAAAAAATATGAAGAATTAAAACAGATCAACACCTTGAATTATGTACTAATGTTTCTACCGATTGAAGCGGCATACCTCGTTGCAATTGAGGCTGATAAGGAACTGCTAAGAAAGGCCTTTGAGAAAAATATTATAATTGTTTGCCCTTCCACGCTACTTTCAACACTAAGGACAATACAAAGTATATGGCAGTTTGAACATCAGAATAAGAATGCCCAAAAAATTGCTGATGAGGCCGGTAAGATGTATGACAGGCTGGTTGATTTTACGGTACACCTGGAAAATATTGGCAATAGGTTGTCCCAGGCATCAATTTCCTATGAGTCTGCTATGAAGACACTCTCCACAGGAAAAGGTAATGTTGTTAAGAAAGCTGAAGATCTTAGAAAACTTGGTATAAAAAATAAGAAATCCATCTCAAATGAATTAACGGATAATGAAGAAACCCTAATACCGGAAGAGCCAGATCAAAACCCTCCATTGAAATTTCCATATCAGACTTAAATGTTAATTAGTATTAGAAATAATATTGATATGATTGTTCCGGACAGCTGTAAGCCGTCAAAAAAAATTAACTCATAATTCTCATCATCCATGTAATTTGTCAATGCCAAAGTCGTAAAGAGAGAGGCTGGTATTATCCCTGTGTAATTTCCCCTAAGAACTAAAATAATTAAAAGATCCAATAAAGATATGTAAATCAGGTACCTGACGTGTTTAACAGCATAGGACTTTTTTCTTAATGATGAAGTATATGCATTACAAAACAAGAAAATACCTATTACTATTGCTAAAAGGACTACATCATTTAGTTTTCCGGCCACATATGCAGGAAGCCATACTGTAACGATTAACCATGATAAAGTAATATATGTTGCCGAGATAAGGGGGTTACTTTTTATTCTCCTGTGAAGCAGTCCAAAAATGAAAGGTATTACAAGTATTGGTAAAATATTAAATCCAAGATAATAAATTGTTAAAATTGATACGAGAATGGATAATCCGGTAAGAAGGTAAATTAAAGATTTATTATGTATTATAAAATTCACCCTTTGCGGATTTGTAGCCTGGTCAAAGTTAACGTCTCTTAAATGGTCGATATTATAAATAACCAGGGTCCCGCAGAAAATTAGAACCAGTAGCATATAGTTAATACCGGTGTTAAGGAATATAAATGTATAAATAGCAAGTGCTGTTGCAAGCATAGCAGCAATTGATCCCGTATAACCCAGGAATTCAATGATTCTAATAAGCATCTTAAGATATTAACAAATATAACGAGAGTAAAAAGTAAGGAGAAAAATTATGGAACATAATCATGCAAACTTTTATGTAGACCTAATGGGAAGACTCGGGCCACCTTTGGTTTCAGCTACTCTTGCCGGCTGTATAATTACGGATAGAGTGATACCCGTTCATATATTATTAATGGGTACTGGTGTGGCATTTATAGCTTTACAACATTGGTTCACTTTTCATGGTAAACAAAAATCTTAATTTGTTTAGGTTGGTTATAACAATAAGTTAATATTAAATATGAATATATTCTCATTTCAACTTATTTGGTAAAGGTTCTCAATAAAGAATAGAAATTCAATCCACATTCCTTTAAAAAATGCATTAAGTACTTGGCATAAAGGCCCAAAATGTTAATACAATTTTAATACATCACAATCCTTTCTGTAAGATATTTTTTTCACACACGAAATTATGTTAGAGTAGTCTTAACATGGAAGCGGTTACTTTTGCGGTAATAGCAATATTTGTTTTAGGTTACGGCCTTGTTTCAAAACGGCTTGAAAA
>JAUXJP010000101.1 GCA_030624695.1 Candidatus Dadabacteria bacterium
ATCTTACATCATCTATACTTAAGAAAGTGTCTCTAGGTTACTATGAATTAATTTCCGATATATATTGGCTTAGAGCCCTTCAGTACTTTGGTGACAGTGAAAGCAATATATCTATAAAGGATTCTGACTTGCTGTTTAATTATTTTGATATAATTACAGATCTGGATCCAAACTTCATTAATGCTTACAGGTTCGGAGGATCTTTTCTCTCTGAACCTGTTCCTATTGGTCTTGGTGATATTGATAAGGGGAATATGCTTTTTGATAAGGGAAGAAGAAATAATCCCGAAAATTTCAGGTTACCCCTTGAACAGGCATTTTTGTATTATTTATATGTTAAGGATTATAAAAAGTCAGCACAACTCTTTGAGGAAGCTTCGAATAAACCAGGACTTTCAGATTTCAGAAGATCATCATTAAAAGGTATGGCTGCTTCTGCGAGAGTAAAGGGTGGAGAAAGAGAATTATCGAAAAAGATATGGGAAGATATATATTTAAATACTACTAATGAAAGCAGAAAGAATTTTGCATTGTTGAACCTAAAGGAATTAAAAACAAAGGATTTTGAAGATAAGCTGACTGAATTAATTACTAACATTTCTAAAGATAAGAATATAATGCCAAACAACCTCGAATAATTAGTTTCTTTTGGGTATTTAAAAAAACTTCCAAAAGACCATAACAATAAACATTTTTTTATTGCTCCTAACCTTAAAGCCGTAAGAAGCAGCTCATTGGTAAAAAAATATTTTAAGGAAAACTTGGGTTACATTAATTCGCGCTCACAAAGATACCATAAACAAAAAGGCCATTATGCTGAAGATTTGGATGAATTGAGAATATATCTTGAACCTACTATAAGGGGATTTCCCGAACACCCACTTGATGAAGAGTATATTTATGATCCCGTAACCGGAATTGTGGAATATGATGATTACTTTTTGCAGTAAATCCTGTTAATCTTCAAAACATGATTTCAAAGATAAAACTGCTTAAAACCGCTGATAAATTATTGGGCAGCCTGATAATCTTTTTTGCAAAACTTTTTATTAATCCTGAAAATGAAACCCCTGAAAATATATTCAGCATTTTAATAATCAGGCCGGGAGGTATTGGTGATGCAGTTTTGCTTATACCGGCTATAAAAATCTTAAAAAAACATTATCCTGGTTCTCATATTGATATACTTGCTGAAAAACGTAATTCCGGAATTTTCAAAAACAACTCCCTTATAACCAATCTCTATTTATATGATGATTTTAAAACAAATGGCTTATTCAAAATATTAAAAAATAGTTACCAGGTTGTTATAGATACTGAGCAATGGCATAAACTGACATCTATTGTTACATATCTGACAAAAGCACCCGTTAGAATAGGATTCTCAACAAATGGCCGTACTGACCTATATTCTCACTCCGTTGAATATAAACAATCTGACTACGAATCCGTAAGTTTTTTAAATCTTGTTTCGGTTCTTACCGGGAAAAAACACAGGTTTAATACAAACGGTGATTTTTTGAATATTAATAATAAATTTGAAAATGAAGAATTCTCAAATTACAAGAATCGTTTTAAATCAATTGTTGGACTTTTCACAGGTGCAAAAGTTAAGGAAAGAAGATGGGGTGTAAAGAAGTTCACAGCATTGGCTGAAAATTTAATGGCTAACAGCTTGGGGGTTGTTATATTGGGCGGAAAAGACGATCTTAACGAAACTGCAAAAATTGAAAGGATCCTGGATAAAAAAGATTATTTAAACCTGGCAGGAAAAACATCATTATTAGAAACTGTAGAAATAATTTCTAATCTCGATCTCCTGATCAGTTCTGACAGCGGGTTAATGCATATAGCATATGGAGCAGGTACCAGTACCTTGTCACTATTTGGTGCGGGTATCCAGGAAAAATGGGCACCTAAAGGTAATAATAATCATGTTATAAACAGAAACCTTGCCTGCAGTCCATGTACGGAATTTGGTTATACCCCGGATTGTCCAATCAAGGTTAAGTGTCTTGCTGAAATAAGTGTTGAAGAAGTATGCAGTAAAGCTTTGGAAATAATAGCAGATTAAATACTTAATTTAAGAAAATCCTCACCAAGAATTACCTGGGATCCGGTCCCTTTATCTATCTGTTCATATATATTTTCAGTATCACATACCGGGTACATATGCGTAAGCACTAATATTCCCGGGTTAACCAGATTTGAAATCCTTATAACATCAGACGGAGTCAGATGGCCTTTCCTTTTTAACCTGTCAGGAAGAGAGCATTCAATAAGCAAAACATCACAGTCCCGGGCAAAATCAATTAACGAATCAAAATAATCCGTATCACCTGAATACACCATGGATTTCCCTTTTGAATCCAGTCTGAAAGCCAGGCTGTTTTCTGTATGCCCGGTTTTTATTGTTGATAAATTAAATTCATCAAAATGATATTCCTGCTTATCCATTTCAGATATTTCGGTGTTACCGGGATTTAACCAGTTTCCATAAATATCCTGAATTGATTTTAGAAAGCTGCAAAATCCTTGAGGCCCCCACAAGTATAATTTTTTTGTTCTTTGATTTTCTGCGGGGTATTTTGTTGCAAATAAAAATGGTATTAGATCGGCATTATGGTCGGGGTGCATATGCGTTATAAAGATATGATCTATATCAAGATAATTTTCCCCTGACTTCTCAAGTTTCCAGGTGACACCGTTTCCACAATCAAAAAGAACTTTAGTTGAATCCAGTGTAACCAGGTACCCGGATGATCCCCTTCTGCCTGAGGGTATACATGTGCCGCTGCCTAAAATTTGTATTTCCATAAATTTAGATAAAAGTTAAAATTTAAATTAAGTTTATGCAACAAATTATAACCTTAATAACAGATTTTGGTCTAAAGGACAGCTTTGCCGGAGTAATGAAGGGCGTTCTTTACTCTATCAATCCCAACATAACAATCATAGATATAAATCACAATATAGCACGTCATAATATTCAGCAGTGTGCAATAAATATAAAAAATTCCTATTCTTACTTTCCGAAAGGGACTATACATCTCGCGATTGTTGATCCCGGAGTTGGTACAATGAGGAATCCCCTGATTGTAGAGTCAAATCAGCACTATTTTATAGGACCGGATAACGGCATATTCAGTTATATATATGAGAATAATGATTGTACTGTATACAGGATCACAGCTAATGAATATTTTCTTAACACCGTGAGCAGTTCATTTCACGGCCGTGATATTTTTTCACCAATTGCTGCTAATTTATCAATAACACATAGTCCTGAAAAATTTGGAACAGTTATAAATGAATATGTTAGTATAGAATTAAAAAGACCTAAAAGAGATAATAGCAATATTTATGGTGAAATTATTTATGTAGATAGTTTTGGTAACCTGATGACGAATATTGAAAATAAAGATGTTGATTATAATGATGAAATATTTGTAAATGATATTTCAATAGGAAAATTATCCTCAAATTATTCTGATGGTAAAGCAGACACTCTTATTGCTATTCATGGAAGTAACGGGACAATTGAGATTGCTATGAACCAGGCGAGTGCTGCAGGCAGATATAAAATATTACCATGTGTTAGAATACTAAAAACAGGCAAGAATATTAAGGTTTCAAATGAATGAACAAAAATTAGATATTAATAAACTAATTTCGGCTCTTCCCGAAAATCTTTTTGAATTTGTTAACCCTGAAAACCCGGTTGAAAAAAGATTAATGGTTGCCCAGGGTGCAATACCCCTTATTCCGAGTGATCTCGCACAGATTCTTTTCTGTCTTATTTATGATAATGAAGGAAGTATTCGGGATGCAGCAAAAACATCTCTGGCTGATTTTCCTGAGCAAACAATGTCAGACATACTGGCCGATATAAGTACATCACCGGAATTCCTGGATTATATATCTAAGGAACAAAGAAATGAGGACTATATACAAGCAATACTTCTTAATACCACTACAACTGATTCCACATATGCATACCTCGCCCAAAATGAACGTTCACAGGTAAATCTTGAAATAATTGCACAAAATAAACAAAGAATAATGAGATCCCTTAATATTGTTGAGGGTTTAAGCCAGAATCCGTCCATAAGCCGCTCGACCCTGGACAGTGTTTTATCTTTTATCAGTCTCTATCTGGAAAAAGATGAAAAAATAAAAAAGTTTTTTGAAACAGATAATAAAGATAATGAAATTAATGAAGAATCAGTAGATCACCAGGAACCGGGCGATGAATTTGAAGAGATACAGGAATCATTCCTCGATGATTTGGACATACCTGAAGAACTATTAAAAGATTACGAAGATGATCAGTTAACAGATGCTTTTCGGGATAATATGTTAAATAAAATAAGGTCACTTTCAATAGCTGAAAAAATTAAATTATCGATCCAGGGTAATATGGAAACAAGAAGGATCCTTGTAAGAGACAGTAATAGGCTGATATCCAGTGCCGTATTAAAAAATCCCAGATTAACCGACATGGAAATTATACTGATTTCGCAATCTAAAGTTGTAGACGAAGAAATATTAAGGCAGATTTCCGAAAAACGTAGGTGGACAAGGCATTACCAGGTCAAGTCTTCTTTGGTACATAATCCAAAAACCCCTTCACATATTTCTCTTAATTTATTAAGGCATTTGAGGCATGTTGAATTAAAAAAAATAATGTCTGACAGAAACCTCCCTGGTGTAATAAACCAGGCGGCAAGAAAAATCATAATGGAAAAGAGATAAAAGAATCAATAATGCCCGAAAAAATAGTAATTTCTCCAGATTATGCAGGGAAAAGAGCAGATATCATATTTTCCGAACTATTTACAAACTTTAGCCGTTCGCAGATAAGAAAATATATAAAACAGGGTGATATTCTGATTAATGAGGAGCAATTTAAACCTTCAAGACTGCTAAATGGCGGTGAAATTGCTACTTTCCACATACC
>JAUXJP010000121.1 GCA_030624695.1 Candidatus Dadabacteria bacterium
ATTTTACTCATAGTCATTTATGAACTGCTGAATTTTTTTCATCACATTACCGGCAACCCGTTAAACATACTTTCAAAAACCTCAAACATGGTTTTTATAAGGACTGGTATCGTTCTCATTATTGTTTTATTTATAATGGAGATATCAACAAAGGTTAGAAAGTTGCCAAAATTACTGGAAGTTACGGGAACATACACACTATTAATCTATATTGTACACCTGTTTATACTTTACGGTAGTGCCTGGAACAGGGGAATCGCTTATTACTACGGACAGAGTTTCAGTTTTACTGAATCCGTACTATCTGCTTTAGGATTAATCTGCCTAATGGTACTGCTGGCGTATATCGCAAACTATATTGAAAAGTGGGAAAGGGGGATTAAAGTATAAGCACTTTATTTAGAATAGTTCTTATGGCCTTCTTTTTTTAACTTTTTTACTTTTTCGAGTACCTGGTCCGAAAGACTTTTTTTAAATTCTGACATTTTTTTTCTTAGTTTCAAATCTGATACGCCCAGAATCTGTACAGCAAGAATACCGGCGTTCCTTGCACCATTAAGCGCAACTGTAGCAACAGGCACTCCTGATGGCATCTGCAGTATTGATAGCATTGAATCCCAGCCATCGATTGAGTTGGAAGATTTTACAGGTACACCAATTACGGGAAGCGGAGTAATGGAAGCGACCATCCCCGGCAGATGCGCAGCTCCGCCTGCACCTGCTATTATTACTTTTATCCCTCTGCCCTCTGCCTGTTCGGCAAACTTTACAAGCCTTTTAGGGGTTCTGTGTGCGGATACTATTGTGACTTCACATTCAACCCCGCAGTCTGTAAGAAATTCAGCTGCATCGTTCATCACGGACAGGTCTGAATCTGAACCCATCACAATACTTACAACCGGCTTTTTCATGCAACCACCTTTAATTTTTCTTTAATAAATTCGGCTTTCTCAAGCGCTTTATCAATATTATTGTCTACTATAGTTATATGCCCCATTTTTCTAAAAGGCTTAGTAATTTTTTTCCCGTAAATGTGAATATTCACACCATCAATCTTCATACACTCTTCAAGTCCCTGGTACACAGCCTCTCCTTCATAGCCTGGTTCACCCAGAATATTTAACATAACAGAAGGTGATTTAATCTCCGGGTTACCTAGTGGAAGGTCAAAAAGTGCCCTAAGGTGCTGTTCGTACTGGGAGGTGTCACATGACTCTATGGTCTGGTGACCGCTGTTGTGCGGCCTTGGTGCTACTTCGTTTATTAGAAGGTTATCATTCTTATCAATAAACATCTCAACAGCCAGAATACCGTATAAGCCAAATTTTTTAATGATATTTACCGCAAGCTCTTCAGCTGCGTCGGAAATGGACTGGTCTATAACAGCCGGACTGACAAGATAATCAACCAGGTTGGCATCGTAGTTAAAAACCATTTCAACAGGCTTAAAGCATCTAACTTCATTAAACCCGTTCTGTGCAACAATAACCGAAAGTTCTTTTTTTATTTCTACCAGCTCTTCTACTATTGACTCTCCTTCAAGAAGGTTATCAAGCTGTTTATTTTCCCTTACAATATATACCCCTCTCCCGTCGTAACCATCTCTGCATAATTTCTGTACAAAGGGTAGTTTAATATCGCCTTTGCTAATAAGTTCTTTTATTTCATCCCCGCTACTGCATATTATAAATTCAGAAGTTGGAAGGTTATTATCTTTGTAAAAATTCTTTTGATGGCCTTTATCTTTAATTTTTTCAAGAATTTCTGCTGAAGGCCTTGTTTCAATGCCCTGCTCTCTAAGGTATCTAAGTCCTTCTGTGCTAACGTGTTCTATCTCAATAGTCACAATATCGGCTTCCCCTGCAATACCTGCAACATCCTCAAAAACCCTGAAGTTACCTTTAATATATTTGGAGCATAAACTTGATGCGGGACAATCTTCAAGCGGATCCAGGACTACTGTTTCAATGTCCCAGTTACTTGCAGCCTGACATAGCATCTTTCCCAGCTGACCTCCCCCAAGTATGCCGAGTCTTAAATTTAAAAATCTGTTTTTTTCTGTCATCTCTAAACCCGAAATTTAACTATTAGAACTGAATTATTTCCAAGATATCGAGAGGTTTTTCAATAATGTACTTTGCCCCGTCGTTCTCTAATTCCTCTTTTTCTCTGAATCCCCATAATACTCCTACAGGCACCATACCGGCAGAAATGGCGGTCTTCATATCAATCCCCGAATCCCCAAAGTAAACAGTTTGACTGCCAGGTATTCCAATCTTTTCCAGAAGCAGTCTTGCACCGGTCGGGTCTGGTTTCTTGGGAATTCCCTCACTGCTCCCCATTACAACCCTGAAATCCCATTTAGAAAGAAGACTCTCATTTAATTTGAAAGTAATATCCTCCGGTTTGTTTGTTAGTAATGTAAGTATTATTGATTTGTCTGAAAGGTGGTCCAGAAGCTCAGGGACACCATCGTAAAGAACAGTATCGACATTAAAATTCTTATGGTAATCATTCATAAACTCGCTTAGACATTCTTTTAGAATTACTTCCCCGCGATTTTTTTCAGGAAGAGCACGTTTAACCATCATTTCTGCCCCATTTCCTATAAAATCCTGGTATCTTGGTATCCCATGAACCGGGAATCCATGGGTTTCAAGAACCCTGTTTACAGCATTACCCAGGTCTGCTGCAGAATCCACAAGTGTGCCGTCAAGATCAAAAACAACTGCTTTATAGTTCATACTTTTTTATACCCCTGGAAAATAATGGGTTCTAATTATACGTGAAATTTCAGGTTTAAGAAATCTGTTGAAATTAAAAATTGAATATTATGCTGAAATATAAAGTTTCTGGAATTCAACAATAGATAGAGGTTCTCCTATTACCGTGACTTTATCACCGTATTTAAAGACTGTATCACCGTCGGGGACAACAATTTCGTTTTCTCTTTTAATAATTGCAATCAGGCACTTGTCAGGTAATTCAATATTTTTAATCTTCATCCCGACAAGTTTCGAGTTTTCATCGAGGTTAACCGATAAATACCTTTCATCATGTATCAGGATCTCTTTTAGCTCTTGCTCGTCGGTTGCATTTGACCAGTATTCCTGAAACTTCTTGTCATCCACAACACCTGCAACCTGGGCAAGTATTCTTAAGTGAAGATTGGCATTATTTTCGGGACTGATTAGAAAGAAAATTGCTTTTACGATTTGAACATCTTCTTTAAATCCCTTAAGCGGGTTTTTAAATTTTATTTCAACCCCGTTTCTCGCCCTGACAATAATCATTTCCATTTGTGAAATATTTTTCAGCCTGAAATGGGGGAGGGCAACTTCTTTTGTAACAGGTGTGTTACCTACCCTTGTACCTTCAAGAAAAGGTTTTTTTACTTCATCCTCATATATATGTAAAATATCTGAGAATTTCTTTGAAACTATATCAACAATATCTTCAAATTCAGTTTTATCCTGAATATCAACAACAGAACTTCGTGTAACAAGCTCATCAAAGGGATCATCCTTCCTTAGACCTTTTTCTTTAAGAATACCTCTTAA
The DNA here is from genome assembly GCA_030624695.1 of Candidatus Dadabacteria bacterium. Taxonomy (GTDB): domain Bacteria; phylum Desulfobacterota_D; class UBA1144; order Nemesobacterales; family JAJCZQ01; genus JAJCZQ01. The sequence goes on from JAUXJP010000121.1 coordinate 3,561, forward strand.
TTCCCTGTCCAGGTTTTCGTTCCTGGATCTCCCCAGGTTTTCAAACATATTAAAGATTGCACCACTTCGGAGGACTCTTTTTTTAACATATACCCTGTACCAGATAACACTGATTGCAATCATAATCACGCTAAAGAGCTTGGGTATAAAACCAATGCTCGAAAGCAGCCAGAACGAGGATATAATTCCGAAAATCTGCATCCATGGATACAATGGAGACTTATAACCGGGATCATAGGACTCTATTCTGCTCTCTCTCATAACTATTACGGCAAAGCATAAAAGTAAAAACATAATAAGCTGAAAAGCGCTTGCGAGTTTAACAATTTTGGTTATATCAAGAAATATTAGTATAAAAATAATCATAATTACGGTAAAAATTATGGAGATATAAGGCATCCCTGTCCTGCCAAGCTGCTGAAATATACCGGGCATCATATTGTCCCTGCTCATTGCAAGAGGGTACCTTGATGCGCTCATTGTCCCGGCATTTGCTACAGATACAAAGGCAAGCAATGCTGCAACCGAAACAAAAAGGACACCGATTTTTCCAAATATAATGTTTGCTGCGGTTGCCACCGGTGTAAGGTCACCGGCAAGTTTTTCCATCGGTATCACACCCACCATGATTGTAGTACCCAGTGCATAAATTATTATCGCGATTAACAGGGCCAGGAATATTCCCCGGGGAAGATTTCTTTCCGGGTCTTTAACCTCTTCTGAAAGACTTGCAACTGAAGTAACACCAACATAGCTTATATAAACCATTGCAGCTGTTGCCAATAAGGAGTCGGATTTTAAATCCTTTAAACCATTAAAATGATTTATTTCAAACTTGTAAAAACCCCCTCCTATAAAACCGGCAAGTATAATTAATAGACCTATTACCAGAATCACCTGGA
>JAUXJP010000124.1 GCA_030624695.1 Candidatus Dadabacteria bacterium
GTTCTTCTTTTTTACCATAACTAAGCACTACAGAATTCATCCACTCCCAACTAATTGATTTTTTGCCTTTTGGGGCAAGCTGGCGCCATCTGTCACCAAATGTTTCAGCTTTTTAATATAAACCAACATAGGTTGTTCCCCTGGTGCATTTATAATAAATAAACTTTTATCACTTCAACATACGGAAAAATATAAAATATGGATTTATCCTGACTATTTAACTTTGAGATTTTATAAATTAAAAAGTATATAAAAATGCAAATTAATGCTGCTGTTTTATGTATAATAGTTGTTAAATTTAAAATCTGATTGTTCATAAAATGAATAACAGATTTATATAATAATCAGGAGTTAAATATGAGTACTAAAAATATTTACCTAAAACAAATGGATGAAATAATAAGGCCTGCTATTGAACAGCTAAATACTGAGCTTTCCAGTGGTTCTAATTACCGGATTGAGCTTGAAGAAGGGAACAGTTTGAAAACAGTTGTAAGCCGTGCAATAGCGCAGCAGAGGAACGAGACTGTCTATAGTGACAGGGTGCAGGAACCTCTTGGTGTTTACCTAAAAGATATTAATAATCCCTCAGGCCACAGAATAATGGTAATTACAGGTTTTATTGGCGATAAAATTTATATTGTTGACCCCGGTATAGACGGGACGATAATTGATATAAACACCGACCAGCTAAATCAGGAGTTGATAAAAAATTCGCTAAAAAAATGTTTTAAAATTTAAATCGTAATTAAATGCCTAAAATTCGTGAGACAGGTGATCTCCTAACGGAGAAAATAAACCCCAACACCATTGATATCGATTCAAAATCAACTGATCAGATAGTTGATACGATAATTTCTGAAGATAATGTAATCAACCATGCTATTTCATTACAAAAAATCAATATATCAAACGCAGTAGACTTAATTTGTGATTCTTTAGGTAGTGGAGGAAGGCTTTTTTTTGTAGGGGCAGGGACAAGTGGGAGGCTTGGAGTTATTGAAGCTGCCGAGTGTCCTCCAACTTTCGGTACAGACCCTGAAATGATACAGGCAGTTATTGCTGGCGGAAACGAAGCAATTACAAATTCTATCGAAGGTGCCGAAGATTCTAGGGAGGATTCTGTAAAAGAGTTAAAGAAACGGTTACTTGCATCCGGCGATATTTTGGTAGGTATAGCTGCAAGTTCTTCTACACCTTTTGTAAAGTCTGCAATTGAGTATTCAAAGAAGACTGGGGCAAAAACAGTTTTGATTACATGCAATCCAAAAACAAATACTATCCCCGATATCACAATTTCCTTACTTGTTGGGCCGGAAGTAATTGTTGGCTCAACCAGGTTAAAAGCCGGAACGGCAACAAAAATGGTATTAAACATATTAACTACAGCATCAATGATACGACTCGGAAAGACATACGGCAACTTAATGGTAGATGTTCAGCCAAAGTCTTCAAAGCTGAGGGCCAGGGCAGTCAGGATCGTGATTGAGCTGTGCGGAATTGACAGTAAAATAGCACAGGAACTTCTCGAGAGCTCTAACTGGAATGTAAAAGCATGTGTTGTAATGATTAAAAAAAATATAGGTTTCGATGAAGCTTTGAGTTTGCTTGAAGAGAACAAAGGCTTTTTAAAGAAAGCACTTTTATAAAAAATAGTTTTTTGAATATAATAATTCTAAAATGAAATGGCTTGAATCAATAATAAAAAAAGATGAAAGAATGGTTATAGGGCTGATATCGGGCACCTCGATGGACGGTATCGATACAGCACTGGTAAGAATCAATGGCAGTGGTTTTGATACCAGTATAGAGCTTTTGGATTTTGCATCATATCCATATGAAAACAGGGTCAGGTTTGCCCTTCAGGAAATAAATAATTTGTCGGCAAGAGAACTCTCCGATCTTAATTTCGTGGTTGGGGAAGCATTTTCAGATGCTACTATTAGCATTATTGAAAAAGCAGGCCTTACACCTGACGAAATTGACCTTGTAGGTTCTCACGGACAGACAATTTACCATAACCCACCGTCTAATGAGTCCGAATTCTCTTCTACACTTCAAATTGGAGAGGCCGACGTTATTGTAGAAAAAACCGGCATAACTACTATTGCCGATTTCAGAACCAGGGATATGGCGCTTGGGGGCGAAGGTGCACCACTTGTGCCGTATGTGGATTACCTGCTTTTCAAAGAAACAGGAAGAGTTAAGATAGCACTAAACATAGGTGGAATTGCTAACAGTACATTGGTGACTTCTGACCTGGAAGAGGTATTTGCATATGATTCCGGCCCTGGAAATATGCTTATAGATGATATAGTCAGAATACATACAAACGGGGAAAAAAATTATGACTATAATGGAATGTTTGCCAGCGGCGGTGAGGTTGAATACAAAATTTTAGATAATCTTTTAAATAATGATTACTACAAAAAGCCGCCCCCGAAAACAACCGGAAGAGAGAAGTACGGTAGAAAAGAAGCTGAAAAACTTTATAAACTGGTTGAGAATAAGTCTTTTAACTTAGAGGTACTTATCTCAACCCTTGTACAGTTTACAGTGGATACAATTTACAATTCGTACGAAGATTTTATTTTTTCAAAATGGAAAATAGATGAAGTTATTTTAAGCGGCGGCGGGGCTTTTAATCCTGTGATGGTGGAAAGACTTAAAGAAAAACTAAAACCAATACCACTCACAATATCTGATAAATATAATATTCCGGCCGATTCTAAAGAAGCTATCGCTTTTGCAATACTTGCTAATGAAACTATTTTTACAAATTATTCAAATCTTCCTAATGTCACTGGTGCACGTTCCGGTGCGCCGCTGGGAAAAATTTCAATAGGAAAAAACAAACTGGTTAAATAATATTGATTGAGACAGATATAAATAAACTGACTGACGCGGAAATCGCCGGACAGCTGGTAATGCCAAGGATAGATTTTAGTTTAAAAGGCTATTTCGAGCAGGCAGTAAGATATGTTGAAAAATATTATGTTACAGGATTTATAATATTTAGCGGTGATATTGACCAAGTTAAGAAAACAACTTTAGCCCTCCAGGCTATATCAAAATACCCACTTTTTTTTGGAATCGATGCTGAAAGGGGACTAGGGCAAATAGTGGAAGGAGGATCCCGCTTTCCTTTTTTAATGTCACTAGGCGCTTCCGGTAGCAAGGAACTTGTCGAGCTTCAGGCAGTTAACACCGCACGTGAAATGAAGTACTGCGGTCTTAATCTCCTTTTTGCTCCTGTTCTTGATATAAATACAAATCCAAGTAACCCAATTGTAAACGTTCGGGCTTTCGGTGATGATGCCCGATTGGTATCACGTCTGGGTTCAGCATACTATAACAAAATAAAAGATGAAAATTTGTTTGCGTGTGGGAAACATTTTCCAGGGCATGGTTCGACCGATGAGGATTCTCATGTTGAGCTGCCGGTCCTGAAAAAAACAGCTGAGGAACTATTGGAACTTGAACTTATTCCTTTTAAAAAGGCCATTGAATCCGATATAGATTTCATCATGGCCGGACATTTGGCAACTGATAAAATTGATAACAAAAATGTTCCCGCCACTATATCAAAAACACTGATTACAAAAGTATTGAGGGAAAAGCTAGGGTTTAACAAGGCAGTTATTACCGATTCATTCAGAATGGGTGCATTGAGAGAAATTGGTATTGAGAATAAAATTGCCATTAAATCTCTTGAAGCAGGCTGCGATATAATACTTGATCCGGTCAACGGTGAACTACTGATAGAAAAGCTTGCCGAAAAAATTAAAGATGATCATATTTTTTCTTCTAAGGTTAAAAATTCTATTGAAAGGTTATTTGAATTAAAAAAAACTATTCAGCCCGCTTCAGACAATTTTCCTGACAGAGATTGCTCAGGTGAACTGGTAACCAGGATTGCCCGGGAATCAGCGTGCTTTGTTAAGGGCGGGCCGTTAAGTTACGGGAAGATAGAAGTTAACATATTTGATGTTACGAAGGGCGGTAAAAATATCTGCAGGCCGTTCCTTGATCGTTTAAAAACAAATGGTTTTGATATAGCCACGGTAAATTATATTACTAATGATTTTGATTTTAAATCCTATAATGAATACGATACTATAAATGTTGTAGTTACTACTGTGTCTGCTTGGACGAAGTACTCTGAATTAACAAACTACTACAAGAAAGTCCTTACTCACATCTCAAGGAAACAGAACGGAAACAAAATTCTCATCTCGTTCGGTTCCCCTTATGTAATTGCCGACTTTTTAGACTATAATATTATTATTAGTTTATTTGAGATTATTGAACCATGTCAAAAAGCTGCGGCTGATGTACTTAGTGGTAAACTAATTTCGAATGCTAAATTGCCAATTAAATTTTAATTTATAAAAAGTATTAAATTTAATAA
>JAUXJP010000176.1 GCA_030624695.1 Candidatus Dadabacteria bacterium
GAGTAATGGCACTTAACACAGTTCTTGCTGTAATGGGTGGATTTGAAGAAGAACTAAGAAACAAGATACTTGGTGTTAGCTCACATATAGCTGTTCTAAGTTACAACGGCCCGATAGATAAATACGAAATTATAACTCAGGAAATAAAAGATATCCCCGGGGTAGTAGGTGCAAGCCCACTAATTTATAGCCAGGCAATGCTTGCAACTGAAGACAATGTTTCAGGAACTGTAATAAAAGGTATTTCTCCAGATACAGCCGGAACGGTGACAAATATTGAATATGCAATTGGTAGGGCTGTAGTTGGTGAAAATAATAAAATTGAAGATATTGAACTGAAGGCAATAGGTTCAAAGATTTTAAGCAAACTAGGCAAAGAAACCAAAAGTAGTAAACCACCAATTATACTAGGTGATGAACTTTCTTTTATTCTTGGAGTACAAAATGGAGATATCGTAAGCCTTGTTTCTCCATTCGGAGGTATTGGACCATTCGGTCCTGCCCCGAAAACAAAAAGTTTTGAAGTTGTAGGTTTGTTTGACTTTGGAATGGTTGAACATGACTCCTCAGTATCTTACGTAAATTTAAAAGATGCAATGAAATTTTTTGATCTAAATAACAGCGTAAACACTATTGAAGTTAAAGTAGATAATATTTTTAATTCAAAATCAATTTCTGAAACAATTTCAGATGTAGTTGGTTTCCCGTATTATACGAGAAATTGGGAAGAAGTTAATAAAAGCCTCTTTAAGGCCTTAAAACTGGAACGTTTTGCACTTTCAATAATTCTTGGCCTGATAATACTTGTTGCTGCATTAAATATAATTAGCACTTTAACAATGCTTGTAATGGAAAAGAACAAAGATATCTCAATACTCCGGGCAATGGGTACGAAGAGAAGTTCAATTCGGAGAATATTCATAATAGATGGAATGATAATAGGTGTAATTGGAACTTTCTTAGGAACTTTGTTTGGTTATCTGTTTTGCTATTTTCTTAAAACAAATGAGACATTAAGAAGTTTTATACCGTTTGATAATAAAGTGTATCCAATATCAGAGTTTCCTGTTAAAATAGAACCCTCATATTTTGTTATTGTTGCAATATGCAGTCTTTTAATATGTTTTATTGCTACAATGTATCCTTCATATCAAGCATCAAAAAAAGATCCTGTTGAAGCATTGAGGTATGAATGAATAATTTGATTGAAGTTAAAAAAATAAGCAAAATATTTTATGGGAAAGATTCTGAAATCAGTGCTTTGAAAGATGTCGATTTAACAATCAAATCAGCTGAAACTATAGGTATACTGGGTATATCCGGTTCAGGAAAAAGCACTTTACTCCACATTCTTGGTACGCTGGACAGACCAACAAGCGGAGAAGTAGTATTTGATGGAATGAATTTATTTAATTATGATGATGATGAGTTGTCCGATATCAGAAATAAAAAAATAGGTTTTGTATTTCAATTCCATTATTTATTACAGGATTTTGATGCTTTGGAAAACGTAATGATCCCATGCCTTATTAATGGTCAGAACAAAGATACTGCAAAGGAAAAATCAATTGAACTTCTTGAGAAAGTCGGACTAGAAAACAGATTACATCATAAGCCAGGCGAATTATCTGGTGGTGAACAGCAAAGAGTAGCCATTGCAAGAGCTGTTGTACAAGATCCAAAGGTTATTTTAGCTGATGAACCAACGGGTAATCTTGATTTAAAAAATGGAATGTCAATACTTGATTTATTCTTAGAATTAAATCATGATAGAAAAATTACTTGTGTAATAATTACTCATAACAAAGAGATAGCAAACAGGTTGGAAAGGACTGTAACACTTTCAGACGGGACAATTTTGAATGTTAACTGAGTATTCTCAAAATAGTTTTAAGAAAATATTAAAACCCATATTTCTGCCAACTATCTTGGTTAGCTTGATCCTGTTTTCACATATTGTTTTTGCAGAACAGCAACCTGGTTTGGAAATTTCTGAAATTACTGTTTCTGGGAATAAAAGAGTAGAAACAGAGTTAATTGATTTAAATATTAAAACCAAACCAGGAGATATATATAATCTCGAAAAACTAAGAGATGATTTAAAGAATGTTTATAAACTTGGTTATTTTGAAAATGTATATCTTGAAACAGAAGAAGAGAATGGAAAAATCCATGTCTTTTTTGTATTGGATGAAAAACCTGTAATAATCGACCTTAGACTTAGCGGGAATGATAAAGTAAAAGAAAAAGATCTAAATACGGTCCTAACAATCAGGGAAGGGGAAATAATAGATTTAAAGAAAGTGGAGACTAGTCTTGATGGTATTAGAAACCTTTATTCACAGAAAGGTTTTGTAGGTACAAAGGTTGATTATGAAATAGAGCCTGAAGGTGACGGTACTGTAACACTTACTTATAATATTTCTGAAGGAAAAACGGCTTATATTAAAAAGGTAACATTTGTCGGAAATGACAATATCCCTGCTAAAGAAATTAAAAGCAGAATATATTCACGGCCAAAAACCAGACTTTCTTTTATTACTAAGAAAGGACTTTACAATGTTGAAGAAATAGAAAGAGACAGGGATAGAATACGAGGTGTCTATTTAGACAACGGATATCTTGATGCAAAAATAAGCAGTCCTGAAATTCAGTACCTTGAGGATAAAAAAGGTTATGGAATTACTTTTAAAATTGAAGAAGGGCCACAGTACTCAATTGAAACAGTTTCTTTTGAAGGTGATTTTGTCGAACAGCCGGAAACACTTGAAAATGTTTTGCAGCTCAAACCAGGAGATGTATTCAGTAGTAGTAAATTAAGTGGTGATATAGAAAGGCTGACTACTTTCTTTGGTGATCAGGGTTTTGCTTTTGCTAATGTAGCTCCATTTTTTGCTTTAAATAGGGAAGAATTATTAGTACAGATTAATTATAAAATTGAAAGAGGGAATGAAGTATACGTCAGGTATATAGATATAGTTGGTAATATACATACCAGGGACCAGGTAATAAGAAGAGAAATATACCAACAGGAACAATCACTCTATAATGCTACAAGTATAGATGCAATCAGGCCGAGGGTAACTCGTCTTGGTTTTTTTGAAAATGATGTACAAGTAAACCAGGACAGAGTAGAAGGTACCGAAGACTTGATTGATGTACTTGTTAAAGTAAAAGAGAAATCCACCGGTTTTTTTAGTGTAGCGGGTGGATTTAGTTCAGTAGAAACATTTATATTTGCTGGTCAGATTCAGGAATCTAATCTGTTTGGTTATGGTAAACGACTCACACTTGATGCCCAAATTGGTGGTGTAACTCAAACAGTATCACTTAATTATTCTGACCCAAATTTCAGGGGCTCAGATTATACATTTGATATAATAGCATTTTTTAATGACAGGAAATTCAGGGATTTTGACAGAAAAGCGTGGGGAGTAACTGCCGGCTTTGGGAAA
>JAUXJP010000181.1 GCA_030624695.1 Candidatus Dadabacteria bacterium
AGTATTCTGAGGAACCAATCACTTAGAGTTCCAGGTTTACTGTATTAGTATTCTAAGTTATCCAGTGCATTAACCGGTTTAATTGAAGAGGGCGAATATCTTTGTAGTAATACCCTTGTCTTATAAATCTAGGGATATTCTATAATAAATTATTTAAAAGCCTTAAATAGTACTCCTGAAATAAAACCAATAATAAATACAATAAATATTAAGAAAATTGCAGGCATCTCCAATCTCCAAAATAATAAATTTATTGTGCCAACGTTAATGTTTTGCAAACCAAATATAAAAACAATCACAATTAATATAATTACAATGACTTTTTTGGGCTTCATAATTGTTGATCTCCTAAAATATATATTAATTCTATGAATTATAACTTTAATGGGATGAAATTAGTAGCCCATCCCGCCTATTGAATATTGAATGATTGTCTTTCCGGAATATTTACAATTTTTGATTGCTTATGATGAAAAGTTAGTAATCGCTGTATTAATGTCAGTTCCTGCGCTGGTTTCTTATTTATTTTGTGGTATTCAATAACAATATCACCTCTTTCTTCAAAAATACGGAAATAGTTGAGTTGGTAAGAGGGAATGTAAATTTCTGGGAGGTATCCAAAATGGGGTTTTACTGTTTTAAACTGCTTCATCCATGTCCCTGTATTTACAACTGCTTTTCTTTCTATAGTTGTAACGGATGGTGAATGTGTATGGCCATAAATAAAAGCAGAAACCCTGGGATTATTGTCAAAAATTTCTTTTGCTGCATCTATATATATACTTTCTTTTTCACCTACCAGCTCTGCAGGATCAACTAGAATTCCAAAACGTTTAATTGTTTCCTTTAAATCCCTAATTATAAGTCCGACAGGAATGGCAAGTATTAGTATTATCGCGAGTATTACTGCATTTATAGTTAGCATAAGTTGAAACAGACTGCCGAGAACACCCAAAGACTCTAATAATCTATTGTTTAAAAACAAGTTAGTTTCTTTAACATGAAGAGCATCAAGTGCAGCACCGGTTAGCACAATTAAATTTATTGAAATCAGGAATAAAAATTGCAATAAAATTATTCGAAGATAAGGGCTCATCTCCTTGTAAAAGTAATTGGAAACAAGCCAATGGGGTATATCTTCAGTGGGATAGACCGACTGTATGTCCTTGAGCCAGTTATATCTTCCTTTTTCAGAAAACTGGCCAGCAGCACCGACAGCTTTGCTAGTCACGTGGTAACCAAAGGGCTGGGCATATGGGTTTCCAAAGTCAGGCATTCTGTTGATTTGGTCATACTGACTTCCATGCTCAATCCATAGTTGACTTTCAGCAAGCTCCCTTAAAATTGAAGCCGTTTGTTCTAAATATATATTGTATTTTTTTAATATTTCTACGTATTCTGGGTAACATGCAAGCTCATAATCATGATTTCCGGGCAGTAGCGTAATTTTGATCTTTTCTCCGACCCGTTTGAATGAACTGAATATATTTGGAAACTGGCTGATAAGCACATCCAGCTTATCTTTGCCTTCAACCAAGGTAAACTCCCAAAGTCCGAATGCATCTCCAACAATTATAAGTTCTACTTGTTCATCCTGCTTATTTCCTAGGAATTCAAAGAATTCAATCAGCTGTTCTTCGAAGTCGCAAACTCCAAGAGACTCATCCCCACCTATATGTAAATCACTAATAAAGTAATAAGTTCTCAATATTAAATTTCCGATAAAGTATTTAGTTAAACGAATTTTGCATTACACAAAATATTTGGTCAGTTTATATAAATTTGTATTCTGTTTTAAAGAATAAACTAATTATAATACAAAAATCAAGGTAAGTAACTGTTCCATCAATTGAATCGGGAATGAGCCTCTTATTTGAAATTAAGAAGAATCAGCGCGATCGATCTAGTAGTACCAGCGCAGGAAAGTGACATTGATACAGAGATTGCTAACTTTTTCTTTTTTTGTAAAGTAGTGTAAATAGTTTTATAGGCTAAGTAATACTTGTGGATATTGGCTACATATTCAACAGTTTCCCTTCCAATCTCTTTCATTGCGATTTGTTCCACATTATCAAACCATTTATTTGAGTCAAGACCTATGTTATCAGCTTTTTTTCTCATTTCCTGTACACGCCTCGGCCCCGCATTATAAGCAGCAATTGTAAAATCGATTTCTGTAACATCATCAATTTCAGGACCGGAGAAATATCTGTTTCTCAAAAAACTGAGATATTTGGCGGCAGCATGTATATTTTGCTCAGCGTTTTTCTCGACTCCTTTGATATCTACATTCTTGTCGGCTGCTGTACTGGGCTTGATCTGCATTATACCCACCGCGCCTGCTTTACTCTTTTTATCTTGATCAAGATGGGATTCCTGAAAAGCTATAGCACCAAGAAAAAGCCAGTCGAAATCGTATTGCTCACCATATTTTTTAAATAAGTTTATGTAATTATCCAATTGCTTCTTATTTTTTTCTGCAAGAGGATTATCAATCCATTTTGTATTCCTATAATATCTTTTAAAAAGAAGGTTTCCCAGCAATGTTCCCTGCTCGCTCTTTTTTACAAACTCATTTAGTTTTTCCAGTAATACGGGGTTATCTTTCCTTACTGCCCAACCAATCTCTCCGCCTTCATTTATAATGGCGTTTTTTTGTATTTCTATTTTATCCAAAACCTCGTTCCACAATTCAGCTATATGGTTGTCCACAACTGTGTATTGATATATCCCGGCGTTTATCATCTGAAGAATGTCTTCTGATTCCAAACTCTCATCCACCTCGATAATACTAATCTTAGATTTTCCAATTTTTTCTAATTCCTGATTTAGATCATTTAAATGTTTGTAATAGCTGCTGCCTTGAACCACATATACTTTCTTACCCGCAAGATCATATTTATTACTGATGGTATCAGCATCTTTTGATCTAACTACTATCTCGGATACACCTCTTCTGTAAGGGAAAGTGAAATCTACCTGTTTTTTTCTTCGTGGTATTATTGTGAGACCTGCTGCCGCTATATCTCCCCTGCCTTCAACAAGTAATGGAATCAGGCTTTTAAATGGCACTGAATGAAAAATAAGATCTATTTTTTCATCATTTTTAACTTTTCACTTATTCAAAAAATCTTCAAATTTTTCCATCAACTCATATTCTAGTCCCCTCTGCTTGCCGACATCAATAAAATAGTTTGTGTTGTTATAACTTACCAATACCCTTAATATTCTTCTATTCTCCATCTCGGGATAATCATCAGTGCTTTTCCCCACAACCCTGCTGGAATCAGATGTTTCGAAACCAAGCCATTCATCCTTTTCAATGCCCGACCCTTGGTCGTCCTTTTTACAGGAAGCACTGGGA